>JBCCYF010000068.1:0-22134 GCA_039190275.1 Pseudomonadota bacterium
AAACATACCACTACGCCAAATACATCAGCGCAACAGCACGATCCAACCAATCCTGTAAAACCAACCCCAAAAACAACGCCCCAGAGCCAGTGAGCGACTATCTACGCACATCAAACAAAACACGCAAGATACTTTTTTGCAAAAACGTCACTTTTCTCGGGGCGATTGCGGGCAACCACGCGGTATCCACTACATCTAGGCGACCGCCCGAGCGCGTGCCTGTTGTCGCTTGCGATACGGGCGCCATCCGACCAGTAGGATCATGCCGAAAAGATACAGGATCGGCTCCAGCGGCCAGGATTTCACAAGCCAGACATAGTGCACAGCCGCAAGGATCGATGCCGGATACACCAGCTTATGAACCATCCGCCACCGCGCACCGCTGAGCTTGCGGACCGACCAGTCATTTGAACTGAGCGCCACGGGTATGAGCATCACCAGCGCCAAAGTCCCAACGATTATGTAGGGACGTTTGGTTATGTCCTTTGCCACCTGCGACCAGTCGAGCTGCAGGTCCAGAAAGAGATACACGGCAAAATGCAGCAGCACGTAGTAGAATGCCATAAGCCCGATCATCCGCCGGAACCGGATCAGATTGATGCGGGTCAGCTGCAGGAACGGGGTCACCAGCAGGCTTGCGATAAGCAGTTGCAGCGCGATCTTGCCGTATTCGTGTTCAAGCGCCTTGACCGGATTTGCACCGAGGTTTCCCTGCATCGCCTGCCAGAACAACCATACCGCAGGAACAAATCCAAACACATAGCCTGGCCACACCGGAACCTTGCGCATCCAGCCATTTACCTTCTGGACCCATGGATGCATCAATACTCCTTAGCCAGATCCATTCCCTCGTAAAGTCCGGCCACCTCTTCTTCATAGCCGTTGAACATCAGCGTGTCCTGCCGTTTGGCGAAAAGCCCGCCACCAACCCGGCGCTCGGTCGCCTGGCTCCAACGCGGGTGATCGACGGTCGGGTTCACATTGGAATAGAACCCGTACTCTTTCGGCGCCTGCATGTTCCAGCTGGTCGGTGGCTGCTGATCCACCAGACTGATCCGCACGATGGATTTAATAGATTTGAAACCATACTTCCACGGCACCACAAGCCGCAGCGGAGCGCCGTTCTGGTTCGGAATCTCCTCTCCGTAAAGCCCGTTGGCCAGAATCGTAAGCGGGTGCATGGCTTCATCCAGCCGCAACCCTTCGCGATAGGGCCATTCCAGAAGTTGGAAGATCCCCTTCTGTCCGGGAAACTCCTCGGGGCGGACCAGGGTCTCGAAGGCCACATACTTCGCGCTGCTTTGAACCCCGACCTTGTTGAGGATGTGCGACAGCTCAAAACCGATCCAGGGCACCACCATCGACCAGGCTTCGACACAGCGGAACCGATAGACCCGCTCCTCCAGCGTCGGTGGGATCAGATCCTCAAGCGCGTATTCGCCCGGCGCGTCCACCATTCCATCAACCGTCACGCTCCAGGGTTTGGTGGTCAGACGGTCGCCGTATTTCTTGGCATCGCCCTTGTCCAAGCCGAACTCGTAAAAGTTGTTATAGCTCGTGATGTCCTCGTAGGAGGTGAGCTTCTCCGCGTCTGGTGCGGGATCGGGCACATAGTCCAACTTTGCGGCCTGCGCGGTCCGCGGTGCCAGAATGCTACCCCCAAGCGCCAGCGCCCCACTACCGGCCAGCAGCGATCGGCGGTTCAAAAACACCTCTTTGGGCGTAATTTCGGACGATTTTATCTTCGACGCGTGACGTATGATCATGTGGCCTGCCCTTCGTTTCGAACGTAAATCGCGACTCATCAGGGACGCGATCACTGTAGCTTCTGGCACAAACTCCGTGCAACAGAGATAACGTTTGGGTGCAGTGCACCTATCCAAACCCTGTCGGACTTGGCCAACTCAACATAGTTACGCGAACAAATATGGGTATTTGGGTAGGTATAGTAAGCCGTGCAGATTTCAAAATTATAAACAAAATGTGAGTGGAAATTCAAATCTGTTGCGGCTTAGCGCAGTAAATCACGCAGACAAGGCCCTGTATTACCTTCGATAAGGTGATCCATCTACACGAACTGCGCCGTAACCTGCTGCGTTATCGCATGAGACGATGGCGACATTTGGACAACCACAGGAGAGCAAACATGTTCCGCCGTGATATCACTGCGGCTGCGGCCGCTATAGCCTTGACAACATTCACACATATTCCCGCTTTTGCTGACACCAGCGCCAAGGACCTGGTTGACACAGCTGTTGCGGCTGGCAGCTTCAACACCCTGGTCGCGGCTGTTGAGGCAGCTGATCTGGTCGATGTATTGAAGGGTGACGGACCATTCACCGTGTTCGCGCCCACCGATGATGCCTTTGCGGCCCTCCCCGAGGGTACGGTCGACAGTCTGCTTCTGCCCGAGAACAAAGAGCAGCTGGTGGCCGTACTCACCTACCACGTTATCCCGGGAAAGGTGATGTCCGGTGACATTTCCGGCCAGGAACTGTCCGTCGCTACCGTTCAAGGGTCCGAGGTGGATATCAACGCCACCGATGGCGTTACAATCGACGGGGCCAGCGTTGTAACCGCAGATGTTGAGGCGACGAACGGCGTAATTCACGTCATCGACGCCGTTATCCTTCCTGAATAAACCATACCAAAGGCTGCGGCCCGTTGTTGGCCGCAGCCACCCTTCAAGAAGACCACCAACAACAGGGGGGACGTTATGTTCCATTCCAAAATTCGTACCAAATTCGCAGTTTGCGCATCCGTTCTGACATTGACGGCATGCGCACCGGCCAGTGAGGGGCCGGGCGACATTGTCGAGGTTGCCAGCGCCAACGGATCCTTCAGTACTTTGGTTGCGGCTGTTGCCGCCGCCGATCTGGTTGACACGCTTCAGTCCGACGGTCCGTTTACCGTGTTCGCACCCACTGACGACGCCTTTGCAGCGTTGCCCAGCGGAACCGTCGAAAACCTGCTCCTTCCGGAAAACAAGGACCAACTGGTTGACGTGCTGACTTATCATGTGGTGCCCGGCAAGATAATGGCGGCGGACCTGCCCTCGGGCCAGGCAGACATCGCCACGGTTCAGGGGTCGACAGCGCGGATCGACACACGCGACGGCGCCAAGATCGACGGCGCCAACATTGTCGCCACCGACGTGGCCGCTTCAAACGGCGTGATCCACGTGATCGATGCCGTGATCCTTCCCTAAACCACACCTGCGGGGCGTCCCGAGCGCGCCCCGCCTCCCCACATTGCTACCATCTGTACAGGAGGCTTTCATGGCCAACCTACTCGAAACTGCGTCCTCAAACGCGGATTTCACCATCCTTGCCGCCGCTGTCGGTTTCGTCGATTCGGAACTGTCCAGCGGTCTTGCGACTGCGCTATCGAACCCGTCCGCAGACCTGACTGTCTTCGCTCCGACCGATGCCGCCTTTACTCAGCTCGCACTGGACCTGGGGTTTGCCGGGGACACCGCCGACGAGCCCGCGATCATCAATTTTCTTGTCGCCACCTTGGACACCGAGCTGCTGCGGGACGTCATTCTCTATCATGTGTCAGCCGGTGCTAAACTGTTGGCCGATTTCACCGATGGTGAGGCCGTGGATACGTTGCTGACCGATGCCACCTTTACGCCCGAAGGGCTCACCCTGGCTGATGGAGAGCCGGATCTGTTGAACCCAACTTTGGTTGATACGGATATTGTGGTCGATAATGGCATCATCCACGCCATCGATCGCGTGCTCATACCGGCTGATCTGGATGTGTTCACAGCCGACAGCATCACCGATATCGTCGCCGCCAGCGGAACATTTGATACTGTATCGAGTGATTTTGATATCCTGCTGAACGCGGTCATCGCTGCCGACTTGGCAGGGGTCCTTGCCAGTGATGCGGTCGACTTGACAGTCTTTGCACCAACCGACGCAGCCTTCATAGCCCTTGCTGAGGCCGTTGGATTTGACGGATCGGGCGAGGAGGAGGCCTTCGCCTATATCGTAGAAGCCCTGACCCTGCTTGGCTCCGGCGATCCGGTCCCGCTGCTGACAGACGTCTTGACCTATCATGTCCTGCCGGATTCGCTGCAGTCTGCCCAGGTTCTGGCCAGCGAAACGCTTGAGACCTTCCTTGGTGCGGAACTGACCGTTGATGGTGCAAGCCTTGAGGACCTAGAACCTGACCTGCCAAATGCAAATCTGACCGCCCTGGATATTCAGGCATCCAATGGCATCGTCCATGTGATCGACGGTGTGCTGCTCCCGGCCGACCTTCTGGCATCGGACGGGTCCGACGATGTTGACTTCGTGATCGGGGATGACACGCGAGAGCGGATCGTGACCGGAGATGATGACGACTTCATAGACGGCAACGGCGCTGGCGACATTATCGTGGCGGGCAAGGGCGACGACACGGTACTCGGCGGCCGGGGCCGCGATGCCATTTTCGGCAAGGACGGCGCGGACATCCTGCTGGGCGGCGGCGGCAGGGATCTGATCTCGGGCGGGAACAACCGGGATCTGATCAACGGTGGCGCAAACCGTGATGCCTTGTCCGGCGGAAAGGGTGCCGACACCTTCGTGTTCGAAGAGGGCGGTGCACGTGATGTGATCACCGATTTCTCGCGCATTGACATGATCGATGTATCGGACTTCGGCATCACCAGCTTTGAAGAGCTGTCCGGGAACATCAACCAACTCGCCGCACGGACCAATATTTCCTTTGGCGATGACAAGATCATTTTGCTGGGGTTCGATGCCGAGGATCTGCGGGCTGAGAATTTCATCTTCGCCGAAGGCGACATGATCGCTTAAAGCGTTTGACGAAGTACCTGAAGCTCCACGCATCACCTGACGCGTTGAAATCCTTAATTTCAGGCAGCGTTAGGTGGTTCAGGTTTCACGCATAGCGCTCAAATCCCAGGGCCGCCCCGGCAATGTCGGGGCGGTTTACTGTGATGGATTGGTATGGCTTGCTGTCTCAGGCGGCGGCCGACCAGGTTTGGATGATGCCAAAGGCCTCTTCCGCGGTCTCCACAAACTGGAACAGCTCCAGATCCTCATCCGAGATTGTGCCAGCCTCGGCCAACACGTCCCAATTCAGAATACCATCCCAAAAGGACCGCCCGAACAACAAGATCGGCAGCGGTTCCATCCGCCCGGTCTGTACAAGGGTCAGCGTCTCGAAAAGTTCATCAAGGGTGCCAAATCCGCCCGGAAAAACCGTGATTGCCTTGGCGCGCATCAGAAAATGCATTTTGCGGATCGCAAAATAGTGGAAATTGAACGCCAACTCCGGCGTGGCATACAGGTTCGGCGCCTGCTCATGCGGCAGCACGATGTTCAGGCTGATCGACTTGCCACCCGCCTCATCCGCACCGCGGCATCCCGCCTCCATCACGCCCGGACCACCACCGGTGATGATCACATCCTCGGTCCCGCCGCTCTTGAGGCTTTGCTCCGTACACAGACGTGCGAATTTCTGCGCCTCCACGAAGTACTTCGACAGACCGCCCAAAGTCTCGGTCCGGGCCTGATCCGCCTCTTCCGGCGGGGGAATCCGGGCGCCGCCGAACATAACGATCGTCGAGCTCACACCGGCTTCGTTCAGGGCCATCTCGGGTTTCAGTAGCTCCAGCTGGAGCCGCACTGGGCGCAGCGCGTCATGGCACAGAAAGTCAGGATCGGCGAACGCCAGCCTGTAGGTCGGGCTTCGGGTCTGCGGCGTCTCTGGCACATGGCGCGCGGTGGAAATATCTTCATCCGCCTTGGGAAAACGCTTTAGCGGCGGTGTTTCATTCATTGTGACCTGTCCTTGGGGAAATACCGTTAATTCAACGGCAGCCTATAGGTTTGGGGGACGTAAAACCAGTTTGAACCGCCGCCACGCGCGCCGCCAAAAACCGGGGCACGTGCATTGCAGCCCAGCGCTCAAATCCGTATAGCCCTGCCCGAGCGAACCGTTTCAGGGGAGGACGCGCCATGGACACCACGCAGCTTGAACCGGCCATAGAAGCGGCATGGGAGGCGCGGGCGGATATTACTCCGGCCACCGGCGGCGAAGTCCGCGAGGCCATCGAAGAGACCCTCGCCGCACTTGACAGTGGCGGGTTGCGGGTGGCCGAACCACGTCAGGGCGGCGACTGGCACGTGAACCAATGGGCGAAGAAAGCGGTTCTGCTGGGCTTCCGCCTGAAGGATATGGAGGCACAGCCGGGTGGGCCCCAGGGCTCGGTCTGGTGGGACAAGGTCGACAGCAAGTTTCACGGCTGGGGTGAAAACCATTGGTCCGCTGCCGGGTTTCGGGCTGTACCAAGCTGTATCGTAAGGAAGTCCGCGTACATCGCGCCGGGCGTTGTGTTGATGCCTTCCTTCGTTAACCTGGGCGCTTATGTGGATAGCGGCACGATGGTCGACACCTGGGCCACGGTGGGATCCTGTGCTCAGATCGGGAAAAATGTGCACCTGTCCGGCGGTGTCGGCATCGGCGGTGTTCTTGAACCCATGCAGGCCGGACCCACAATCATCGAGGACAACTGCTTCATCGGCGCCAGGTCCGAAGTGGTGGAGGGGTGTATCGTCCGCGAAGGCTCGGTTCTGGGCATGGGTGTCTTTCTCGGCAAGTCCACAAAAATCGTGAACCGCGAAACTGGCACCGTAACCTATGGCGAGGTTCCGCCCTACTCAGTGGTCGTCGCCGGCTCAATGCCCTCAAAAGGCGGTGTGAACCTGTACTGCGCGGTCATCGTAAAGCAGGTGGACGAAGGCACCCGATCCAAGACCTCGATCAACGATCTGCTGCGCGACTGATGTCACTGACAAAGCGCAGGTACCAGGCTCGCTTGAACTGGCGACCATCAGCCGTCGCGCTGCACCCATGACGCAACGTGTGTATACACTGCTGGTCGAAGTCGGTCGCAAAGACGGGGACGGCCTGCCAGCGGACAGCACGGGAGCATCGTTGCTTTGCTTTGCGAGCGGTGTTGACGAAGCCGAAGCCGTGCGCGAGACCGTCGCAATCCTCAAGCAGGCGGATATGGCACCGCTGGATGTTACAGGCCACGGAACGCTGGAAGATCAGCTAAGCGACGGTGTCGACATCAATGATGAGGAGCGCGCGCTCATGAACCGCGCGCTCGACGAGAATGCCGTCATCGTGGCGCAGATTATCCCGCACACCGACTGAGCTGGTTCACCCAATGCCCCGTGCAGATCTGTTGTGCAGGCGACAGGCTGACAGCGCCAGGGTGCAGCCCTGCGGCGCAGGCAATTCGGTTCGGGTGGACGATCGACGTTATGGTGCGTTCTATCGATCGGCGCCCGCTTCGGCGCAGGCTTCGCTGTTGGTTCTGCAGCGCTCGGACCGGAAATCGCTCGGCCCCGCGGGGCGTTTGGGGCACGCTTGACCAGACGCCGCACAATAGTGGACAACGGGGCGGGGTTTCCAGGGGAGTGTGATATGACGCAGGCACTGCTGATCATTGATGTGCAGAATGACTTTTGCCCGGGCGGCGCCCTGGCCGTGGACGGCGGTGACGAAGTTGTGCCGGTGATCAATGCCATGATCCCCGACTTTCAGACCGTGCTCTATACCCAGGACTGGCACCCAGCCGACCATATGAGCTTTGCGGACAACCATACCGGCGCCGATCCCTTTTCCATTACCCAAATGCCCTATGGCCCGCAGGTGCTTTGGCCGCGCCACTGCGAACAAGGGACCGACGGGGCCGCGTTTCACCCGGATCTCAACCTTGCGGGCGATCTGGTGATCCGCAAGGGGTTTCGACCTCAGATCGACAGCTACTCCGCCCTGTTTGAGAACGATAGGACAACGCCGACCGGACTGACCGGCTATCTTCGGGATCGTGGGATCACAGGGCTGACCCTTGCCGGTCTTGCGACGGACTTCTGCGTTGCCTACTCCGCAATTGATGCAGCGGGACAGGGGTTTGACGTGACCGTGGCAATGTCCGCTACACGCGCAATTGATCTGGATGGCTCCCTTGCCAAATCCCGTGCCGATATGATCGACGCCGGCGTGACATTGGCCTAAACGCACCAATGGCAAATGGCGCGCCGCAGTATGATTGCAGCGGTGATTTGGCACGTCTGATCGCCGTGGTTGCACCGGCCGCCACCGCATGCTTTGCTGAGCACCCGCGCAGCAACGGCCAGGACACGACCAATGATTGACCTCGCTAAACGGGTGCATGACCACACCTGGAAGATCGATCCGATTGTCCGTTCGCTTCTGGATACGGATTTCTACAAGTTGTTGATGTGCCAGACGGTGCAAAAGCGGCATTCGGATGTGAGCGTTACGTTTTCGCTGATCAATCGCTCGTCAGATGTGCCTCTGGCGGAACTGGTAAGCGAAGCGGAACTGCGCGAACAACTGGATCATGTCCGGACCCTCAGACTGACCCGGGGCGAGGTGACATGGCTTCGCGGCAATACCTTCTACGGCAAGCAGTTCATGTTCACGCCGGAGTTCATAGACTGGTTTCAGAAGTTCCGGATGCCGCCCTACCACCTCGAACGCATCGGCAGCCAGTACGAGCTGACCTTCGAAGGACCCTGGGCCGATGTGATGATGTGGGAGGTGCCCGCACTGGCCATCTTGATGGAGCTGCGGTCGCGGGCCGTGCTGCGCCACCTTGGCAAGCTTGAACTCCAGGTCCTCTACGCCCGTGCGATGACACGGGTTTGGGAGAAAATACAAGCCTTGGATGACTTGCCCAACCTGCGGATTTCGGATTTCGGCACGCGGCGTCGGCACAGCTTTCTGTGGCAGGACTGGTGTGTCAGCGCGATGATGGAGGGGTTGGGTGACCGTTTCACCGGCACCTCAAACTGCCTGATCGCGCTGCGGCGGGAAGTGGAGGCGATCGGAACGAATGCCCATGAACTGCCAATGGTCTATGCAGCTTTGGCAACCGAAGACCAGGACCTTGCGCAAAGCCCGTATCAGGTGCTTGAGAACTGGCAGAAAGACTATGACGGAAACTTGCTGATCATCCTGCCCGACACTTTCGGCTCGGACACCTTTCTAGAGCGTGCACCGACCTGGATGAAGTATTGGACCGGCATACGAATTGATAGCGGCGACCCGGTTATTGCGGCACAGAACGCGGTGAGATGGTGGCAGAACAACGGTCAGGATCCGAAGGAAAAGTTGGTAATCTTCTCGGACGGTCTGGACGTTGGCAAGATCCGCGATCTCTACCGCAGGTTCGATGGTCAGGTGAAGCTGGGTTTCGGGTGGGGCACGCTGCTTACCAATGATTTCCGCGGGTTGCGACCGAACGATGGGTTGGCGCCGTTTTCGCTGGTCTGCAAGGCGGTTCGTGCAAACGGTCGCCCAACCGTGAAACTGTCGGACAATGCCGCCAAAGCGATGGGGCCCGAGGCCGAGATTGCGCGTTACAAACGGGTGTTCAATCTGGCGCGGCAAACTGACGAAATGCCGATCGTCTAACCCGCCACCAGGGCGAAACATGGTCGGCGCGCATGGCAGCGCATATACAGATTATAAAGAATAGCGGGCGTACACCCTCCGGCAGAAGTGCCCAAGAGGAACAGTATTGCCCAACCATAACCGGATCAAGCGCCAGCAGCGACGCGCCACCCAGATGTTTTTGGCGACGTTGGTCGTGATCGCCGTGGCACTGGGAATTCTTTATACCGTCATATCCGTGAAGCTTGAGCAACTGCGCACCAGCGCCACCCTGGTCACCGCGGGCACCGATCAGGTCATTACCACGGAACGTATCGCGCTTTTGTCGCAACGACTGCCCAACGCCGAGGCGGGGGAGCCAACGCTGGATGTGCTGGTTCAGCTTGATTCCGCGATTGCGCGGGCATGGGCGGCGCATGGGCGGATCTTGTCCCAACGCAGGAAGATGAGCGCCGCGCTTCAGCGTCTGTACTTCGAAGATGATCCTGGCATCGATAGCACAATGCGAAGTTACCTGCGGACTGCGGATTTGATCGTGCGCAACCGCACAGCCACCTCGGAACAGTTGGATCAGATCGCCACCCTTGAACGGGGTCTGATCAAAGCGCTCGAACGAAGTGTCCAGCGGCAGCGAAGCGATGACGAAGCCAGGATCTCACAGACGTTGTATGTGAATGTCTGGGTGTTCAGTCTGTCCGTGGCTCTTCTGGTGGCGCTGGCCGTGTTCATCCTCAGGCCGATCCTGCGCCAGCAATCGGAACTCATGGACGAAAGCCGCCATGCGAACGATGAACTCGCCGCCGAACGCGAGGTATCCGCACGCCAACGCGAGTTTGTGTCACTTGTCAGCCACGAGTTCCGCACACCCATGACCGTTATCCGCGGACGGGCTGAACAATTGGTGCGCAAGTCGGAAAAGCTCAACACCCAGGAAGTTGCCGAACGCGGCCTGCTGATCCGGCGCAGCGTCGATCGTCTGGTGCTGCTTATCGAATCGGTGCTCTCCAGCGCGCGGCTCGAGGCGGATGTGGTCTCGACACAAATGCGACCGGTTCATATCGAAACACTGGTGCGGGATGCGTTTCAAGCCAATGTCGAAAGCTTTCCGGACCACCGTTTGATGATGGATGTGGAACCGGGCATGGGCACGATAAGCTGCGATGAAGCGCTGGTCTATCAAGCGCTGACCAACCTGATTGCGAACGCCTGCAAGTACTCGGGACCCGGGACGAAGGTCGCGGTCAAAGCTGCGCGCATCGGTGGCGGGTCTCAGATCCTTATGGAAGTCAGCGACAGCGGCGTTGGCATACCGCAGGATGAAGTGCCAAGACTGTTCGAACGCTTCTATCGCGCCTCGACCAGTGGGGGCTTTCCCGGCTCCGGTATCGGCTTGCATCTGGTAAAGCGCATCGTAGAGATCCACGATGGCGATGTTTCGGTGACAAGTACGGTGGGCCAGGGATCTACATTCAGCATCGTGTTGCCGGTCGCCGCCGATATCTCCAATGACGCGGCATAGGTTTCTCAGGCTGGCGGCGCCCCACCATGTCCCGTTCAATTGAGGCGCGTACCGCGCCACACGATGCGCGCTGAAGCGCGGGGTACCTTGCGACGTGTTACCACGCATCACTTCGCTCGCGATATGATTTGGCGAAACCCGCACAACCGGGCAGGCTGAGGGCCGGCACATTTGCCGCCGTATAGCGGCTCGACCCTTGGTCGAATTATCACGCAACACAATGCGTGTGAGCCTTGGTCAGCGGCAGAACCTTGAGTCTCAGTATTAAGTCGGCGGACCCTCGGGAGGCCGGATTTCTTAACCGGGAAGATATGGCTCGTTCCGTCGTCTCTGAAAACAAGCATAGTTTCGACGCGTCTCGCCCCCCGCCCAGCGCACAGGGCGGACCGATCGGGACGAGGAAAGGCGCGGCACGGGACGCCCGCCCGCATCAGCCACCAGCCTTGCATAAAAGACGGTCCAACTGATCGAGAAACCGGGACCGGTCCGCCGAACCGAACACCTTGCCGGACCCGCGCAAGAAAGGATCGGACGCCCGCAAATCTTGCATTAGGTCCCGTGTCGCGAGCCGCCCACCGATGTTCCGCCCATCCAGCACCTCGCCCTTGTGGCTCAGAACCTGCGCCCCCGCTTCTATGCAGCGCGCAGCCAGCGGCAGATCGGCAGTCACACAGATGTCACCCCGCCCCGCCCGATCGGCGATCCACATGTCGGCCTGATCCGGACCATCAGGCACCACGATGACCTCCACCAGCGGATCGGGCACCGGACGCAGCCCGCCGTTGCACACCAGTTTTACAGAAACGCTGTGCCGACCCGCGACGCGCAGCACCTCGGTTTTCACGGGACAGGCGTCGGCATCGACAAAAATGGTCACCCCAGTGCATCCGCATGGAACGCGACATGGTCGCCCATGAAACTGGCGACAAAATCGTAGCTGTGATCATAGCCAGCCTGCAACCGCAACACAGCCGGTTGCCGCCGAAGGGCGACCGCCTGCGCCAGCGCCTCTGGCATCAGCAGGTCGACAAAGGTGTCCTGCGTACCCTGATCCACCAGCAGGGGCACATCGAGCCCCTTTGAGCGCATCATCAGCGTCGCGTCATGGGCTTCCCAGGCGGCCTCGTCCGGACCGAGATAGGCCGACAGTTGCTTGCGTCCCCAGTCGGACGCTGTTGGATGGGCGATCGGCGCGAACGCGCTTACGGATCGAAACCGCCCAGGCAGGTTCATCGCCAGGGTCAGGGCGCCATGCCCGCCCATGGAATGCCCGGTAACCCCCTGGCGGGAGGGATCGAGGTCGAAATCGGAGAATACCAACGCCGGCAAGTCCTCGGCTACATAGGACCACATCTGGAAGTGCGGCGCCCAGGGATCCTGTGTGGCATCCACATAAAAACCGGCCCCCTGCCCCAAGTCGTAGCTCTCATCATCAGCGACCGGCGCGCCGCGTGGCGAGGTGTCTGGAAACACCAGCGCCACGCCATGTTCAGCCGCCCAGCGCTGCGCTCCGGCCTTGATCATGGCGTTCTCATGCGTACAGGTCAGACCGGATAGATACCACAACACGGGATGCGGCCCGGCACCGGGCGGACAATACAGCCCAAACGTCATGTCGCAGCCGCATGTGTCCGAGGCATGGGTATAGACCCCCTGGACCCCGCCGAAACTGCGTACCTCGCTCACCGTCTTCATCTTCCCCTCCTAACTGACCAAGGCAATCGTGATCGAAAGCGTAACGACACTGATCAACGTCGACACCAGAATAGCCGAGGACGCCCGCGCCGGTGCCACCCCGTAATGCTGTGCCACAATATAGATGTTGCCCGCCACCGGCATTGCTGCACTGGCGATCATGACCACGACAAGCTCACCCGGTAACCCAAAGAGCACCGCGAGAATGGCGACGGCAATCGGATGCAGCAACAGTTTCGCTGTGCTCAGCCAAAGGGCGACGCTCAACCGCTCGGCCGATTTGTCGGCCAGCGACGCACCGATCGCGAACAGGGCGCAGGGCGTGGCGGCTGCACCCAAAAGGGCGGTGAACTCGCCCACCGGGCCGGGGACCGGCAACTGGTAGTATGACCATAATATGCCGGCCGCGATCGACATGATCATGGGGTTCTTCAGCAGTCCCAGCACTACCCGAAAGATCACCATAAAGCGCAGCTTGCCCTCGCGCGCCGCGACGATGATCGCCACGATCAGCGAGCCGAAGACGATCAGGTCGACCGTCAGCATCATCATGATCGGCCCCGCCGCGGCGGGACCCAGCAGGATCACCAGCATGGGTAGACCCAGAAACCCGACGTTGCCGATGACGCCGCATTGCGCCTCGACCGCCGCTTCGGCAAAACCCGTGCCGCGCCGCAGGGCTACGATAGTGACCACAACATAGACGAGTGCCGTTGCGATCAGGTAGGCAAGCGCCAGATCGGGATTGAAGATTTCGGCGAACGGCAGGTTGGACGCGAAGTTGAACAGCATGGCCGAGAGCGCGAAGTAGAACACAAACTTCGTCAGATGTGCCACAGCCTCGCCGCGAAACGCGCCGGTCCAGGCGGCCAGGTATCCGGTGCCGATCAGCAAGAAGAACGGCACGACCTTTAGAAAGATGTCGATCACAGCCGCTTTACCATGACCAATGCATCCTGATAGGCGCCGCGCGGATCGCGAAATGCCTCGGGCAACCGTCCAACCTCTTCAAAGCCGTAGCTGGACCAGAGCGCAAGGGCCCGCAGGTTGTTGGCGACGACAAAGTTGAATTGCATGGCCCGATATCCCTGATCCACCGCGGTGGCCAGTGCATGCTCCAACATCGCGCGCGCGACACCACGCCCCTGGGACGCCGCGGCCGTCACGAAACCGCAATTGCAGACATGCGCCCCACCGCCCTTCGCATTCGCCCCAATGAAGTAGGTGCCCAGCGCGGCTTCCGCTTCGGCGAGAAAGACCAAGTGGTCTCCTAGCCAATAGGCCAAGGCATCTGCGCGTCCGATGTCGCGCGGCTGGCAGTAGGTTTCACCGGCGCGAAACACCGGCTCCAGCAGCGACCAAAGGGCGCCTTCATCGCCGTCACCTGCCGGACGGATTGAAATGCCTTTTGAAGTCATGCCCTGCTCAGCCCCTGAATGCGACCACCGGACAGCTTCGTCATAACGCTGGTCTCTTGGCCATTGGTCCGAAGCGCCCAGGGTCCCGACAGTCGCGGCAACGACGCCGCCGAAAGGTCACGTTTAACACACCGGATAGACACGCGCGCAGACGGTGGGATCTGGTTGCCGCCTATGCTGGCTGAACTGCGCGAGCTATCATGAACACCAGTAAACACCGCCAGGGGCCCGGCGGGCTCAGGTGCCATCGGAGCGTGCGCCAATACGATCAGGGTTGAACGGCGCTGCCCCTGGCACCTCTCGGCGTCGGTGTCCGATGTGTGGGGGTAAGGCCGCAGCGCCCGGCAATATGTCAGTACACCACAACCGATCGGATGCTCTCGCCCGCATGCATCAAATCAAAACCCTTGTTGATGTCATCAAGCCCCACGGTGTGGGTGATCATCGGATCGATCTCGATCTTGCCGTCCATGTACCAATCGACGATCTTGGGGACATCCGTGCGTCCCGAGGCCCCGCCGAATGCCGTGCCCCGCCAGACGCGCCCGGTTACGAGTTGGAACGGGCGTGTCGCGATCTCGGCGCCCGCCGGTGCCACACCGATGATCACACTCTCGCCCCAGCCCTTGTGGGCGGACTCAAGGGCCGTCCGCATGACCTCAACATTACCCGTCGCATCGAAAGTATAATCCGCTCCCCCACCGGTTAGATCCACAAGGTAGGGAACCAGATCGGCCTCAACCTCGCCCGGGTTCACGAAGTCAGTCATGCCGAAGCGTTTGGCCATCTCGACTTTTGAGGGGTTCAGGTCCACTCCAACGATCTGATCCGCGCCAGCAAGCCGGAGGCCTTGAATCACATTCAGACCAATGCCGCCCAGCCCAAACACGATAGCCCGGCTGCCGATTTCGACCTTGGCGGTATTGATCACGGCACCGATACCTGTGGTTACGCCGCAGCCGATGTAACAGATCTTGTCAAACGGCGCGTCCTCCCGGACCTTGGCAAGCGCAATCTCGGGCACGACCGTGTGGTTGGCAAAAGTCGAGCAGCCCATGTAGTGAAATATCGGATCCCCATCCAGGGTCTTAAATCGCGAGCTGCCGTCCGGCATCAGTCCTGCGCCCTGGGTCGAGCGGATTTTCTGGCACAGATTAGTCTTTGGATTCAGGCAATACTCACACTCGCGGCACTCCGGCGTGTACAGCGGAATAACGTGATCGCCCTTTTTCAGACTGGTTACGCCGGGGCCGGTATCGACCACAACACCCGCGCCCTCGTGCCCCAATATGGACGGGAACAGCCCTTCGGGATCAGCGCCGGAAAGGGTGAATTCATCCGTATGGCAGATCCCTGTGGCCTTTATCTCGACGAGCACTTCCCCCTCACGTGGACCGTCCAGCAAGACGTCTGTCACTTCCAGAGGGGCCCCTGCCTTGGTTGCGATTGCAGCGCGGGTTTTCATGGTCGTTCTCCCTGTCTTCTTTGTGTTGACACTGACCGCAGGGAAAAAATTTTGCAAGGCGCGCGACGGAGCGGCGGACACGATCCGTTTGAAGGGGGTGTGCAGCCGAAACACAGGCCAGCACGGAACAGAAACCAAGAGGAGCAGACTAATGAAACTCTATACGAAATTCGCCATCGCAGCCGCCGCATCGGTGCTGTCAGTTGGCGTGATCGCGCCGGTTATTGCCCAGGATCAGGGCGGACGGCCCGGGATCGAACGCAGTGACCGCGGCGAAGCGCGTATGATCCGGGCGCATCAGCGGGGCGGCGAAGGCCGGAACCGGGCCGGGCGCATGATCCGTTTCATGGAGACCTTCGACACCAATGCTGACGGCGACCTTACCCAGGAAGAGATTGACAGCACACGCGCTGAGCGGCTGGCACGCTTCGACGTCAACACCGATGGTGTGCTGACGTTGGACGAGTTTGAAGCGCTGTGGCTTGACGCTATGCGCGAGCGGATGGTCGACCGGTTTCAGTCCCATGACGACGATGGAGACGGCCAGGTCACAGCCGAGGAGTTTGGCGATCGTTTTGCCAATATCGTGACCCGCCGCGATACCAACGGCGATGGCGTTCTCAACGCTGATGACCTGCGCCGCGGCGGACCCCGGGGCGAAACGTCCGAGTAACTGCAAAACACGGGTCGGGTGCCGGAACATCCCCCGTGGGCGACCACGGCGGTCCCGCGGGGGTTGCGTTACTCGGGCTCGACCTGCCCCCGCAACCGCTTGACCGTTCCGCGCCGTGTCTTTGCCTCCAGCCGGCGCCTCTTTGAACCCAGGGTTGGGCGTGTTGCGATCCTTTTCTTCGGTCGTTCAGCGGCCTTGCGGATCAACGCCGCAAGACGTTCGCGCGCTTCGGCCCGATTCCGCGCCTGGCTCCGGTGGGTATCAACAGATAGAACGATTGCACCATCTTTGGTCCAGCGGCTGCCTGCCAGCCTGCGCAGTCGCGTTTTCACATGCTCTGGCAGATGAGGCGAGCGTGCGGCCTCGAACCGCAACTCCACCGCCGTAGCGACCTTGTTCACGTTCTGGCCGCCTGGCCCACTGGCGCGAACGAAACTCTCGCTGATTTCCCAGTCGGCAATAGTGATATCGTCTGTGACCCGCACCGGGTCCTCCTTCCGCTCGGTTTGTTTCCCCGAGATTCGGGCGCGTCGCACGGCAACGCTGTCCGGAAAAAGAAACAGGCCGCCTGTTCCAGACGGCCTGTCCCGGTATTCTTGAGCTTTGGAAAGGCGGGGCCGGGCAGCGCTTTAGCTTAAGCGATGTGTCCATTCCTGCCGGAGCTGTCCGTCAGACCAGACACCCCCGCTTGAACCCGACCATACCATCCAAAATCCCATGAGACATTGGATCACCTCCTTTCGCTTGTTTAAACCTGACCTTAGCGTGCCACGCTGAGCGCGAATGTCAAAGGGTTTCTGCCGGACGGAGCCGCGTCACCAGTGCCCAGAAGGGTACGAGCGCCAGTAATGCGATGCCGAGCTTTACCGAATAGTCGGCGACGGCCAGCGAGACCCAAAGCGGAACGATAGGCCCCAGCCCCAGCAACGGCAGCATCTCGCCAGCCCAGGACACATCTTCAGACGGGTTGACGAAGACAAAGGTCGCCGAGAACGCGATGGCAAAAAACAACGCCGTGTCCAGAGCCCCGCCAAGAATAGAACTGACCAACGGTGCGCGCCACCAGGTCCCGCTCCGAAGCGCGGAAAAGATCGCCACATCCAGCAGTTGTGCCAGCAAAAACGCGGTACCGGAACCGATGGCGACACGCAGACTGACCAGCGGCCCGTAGGCACCCTCGATCTGACTTCCGATCAATGAGCAGGCGACACCGACGGCAAACCCGGCAAAAACCACCTTGCGCGCGGATGCGGTGCCGTAGAGACGGTTCATCAGATCTGTAATGAGAAAGGCGAACGGATAGGTGAATGCCCCCCACGTCAGCCAGTTTCCGGCCAGGAACTGCACCAGAACATTCGAGGCAACCACAACAGTCGCCATGGCCAGAACACCAGCCAGAATTCCACGAGACATTAGATTTTTTCCGTTTTTGAGAAGGTTGCGGAGACTTCATACGTCAGGCGGCGTGAACTATCCTCATCCGACCGGAGCCGCAACCCCAAATGGTCCTTACGTCCCACGATCCCGTGCAGCGGGATAGGTGCCGAGGACCCGTAGGTGCGAGGTAAAGTACGCCAGTTCCTCCATCGCACGCTGTACCGCCGGGTCGTTCGGATGCCCGTCAATGTCCGCATAGAACTGCGTAGCCGTGAACGAGCCGTTGACCATATAGCTCTCCAGCTTGACCATGTTCACGCCATTTGTCGCGAAACCGCCCATCGCCTTGTAAAGCGCAGCGGGCAAGTTGCGCACACGAAACACAAAACTGGTGATCATCCGCCCGGACGGAGGAACCGGCAACGGCTCGGGCGCCATGACCAGGAACCGCGTAGTGTTGCTTTTGTTGTCCTCAATCCGCTCTGCAAGGGTTTCCAGGCCATAGATCTCCCCCGCTAAGGGCGAGGCGAGCGCGGCCAATGCTGGATCTGCCTCTTCCTTCACGTACCGGGCCGCACCGGCGGTATCGAACCCCGTCAGCCGCTCTATTCCATGCGCCTTCAGGAAGGTACGGCACTGCCCTAACAGGACGGTATGTGACATGGCCCGTTTAACCCCTGTAAGGGTCGCTCCCGGTACCCCCAGCAGATTGATGTGAACCCGAACAAAGTGCTCTCCGATAATATGAAGTCCTGAATCCGGCAGAAGCTGGTGGACATCCGCAACCCGACCATAGGTGGAGTTTTCGACGGCAAGCATCGCATATTGGGCCCGCCCGTCATGGACCATATCTATAGCCCCTTCAAAGGTGGTCGCGGGAACAGCCTCGAGCTGTGGCACAGCTTCGACGCATGCCTGATGCGAATAAGCCCCCAGTGTCCCCTGAAAGGATATAGTCCCCGCTAACTGTTTCATGATATCCCTCGGTCGATTGGTCGCGCTTTCTATACCTTGCGGAACCGCAGGGGAAGCAGATACATAGCGTCCGGCCCGCTTGCTCAAGCTGGCGGCCGGAGGATCTTGAGAACGGAGCAGGATACCCAAGATGGAACTGACGAAGATTTTCGGTGCGCTGTGCGGCAGCCTTCTTGCGCTTTTGCTGATCCAGACCGGCGCCAGCGCTATCATTGGTACGGGCGAAGGCGGGCACT
Organism: Pseudomonadota bacterium; assembly: GCA_039190275.1. Classification (GTDB taxonomy): domain Bacteria; phylum Pseudomonadota; class Alphaproteobacteria; order Rhodobacterales; family Rhodobacteraceae; genus Halovulum. The sequence goes on from JBCCYF010000068.1 coordinate 18,812, forward strand.
ACGGCGATCATGAAAACGCTTATGTGATCGAAGTTGAAAGCGACGAGCCCGAGGAAGAGGCCACCGAAGTGGCTGAAGTCTCGTTCACCGATGTGTATGCCTCCGCCGATGCCGGCGCGGGTGAGCGGCTGTACCGCGCCTGTGCCGCCTGTCACAAGCTTGAGGACGGCGCAAACGGGGTCGGTCCGCACCTTCACAACATCGTTGGCCGAACCAAAGGTGTTGTGGATGGCTTCGCGTATTCCGACGCGCTCGGCGGTATGGAGGGTGATTGGTCGCCCGAAAATCTGAGCGCCTTCCTGCTCAAGCCAGCCGACTATGTGCCGGGCACAAAGATGAGCTACAACGGCATGCGGGACGTCGAGGATCGCGCCAATCTTATCGCCTATCTTGAGAGTTTGGGGGGCTAGCGGCCGCTGACCCCGCGCCGGGCGCGCCGCGCGGGCGCCCTTTTTTTGTGCTGTTCACGCAAGGGTCATCATGTGCTCCGCTCCGGGCGGGGGAAACTGCTTTACGCCGCTTCAAACCGCATTACGTTAAATATTGACATATTGACCTGCCGGGAGGTTCAAAAATGCCCCTTACGTGCAATGCGTCCGACGCGGGCGCGTCTGTGACTGGAATTGCGGTGACAGCGATGATCGTTGCCACAGCGGTTGGCTGGATGGCAACCACACAACCCGCCAACGCCAATGGCGAGACGATCACAAGTCACGGGATCTCGGTCTTTGGGGATCTGAAATACGGACCGGATTTTGAACACTTCGACTACGTAAACCCTGACGCACCGCAAGGCGGCACCATGCGGTTTGTCGGCACCTTAGCCTCAAGCACGTTCGACAGCATCAATCCCTTCATTATCAAGGGCGAGTCCGCTCAGGGAACCGGGCGGATGCATGACACCCTTTTGGTCGGGTCAGCAGACGAGACGGACAGCGCCTACGGTTTGCTGGCAGATACCATCGAATATCCCGAAAGTCGCCAGTGGGTCATCTTCAACATGAACCCATCCGCGACCTTTTCGGACGGTGAACCGATTGAGGCTTCGGATGTCGTGTTTTCATACAACATCCTGATTGAGAAAGGCCGACCTGTCTATCAGATCGCGTATCAGGACATCGAAACAGTCGAAGCACTCGAGCCGCATAAGGTCAAGTTCACGTTCAAGGACGGCGTCAGCACCCGCGAGTTGATCCAAACGGCGGGCAGCATACCGGTTTTGCCCGAGCACTACTACGAGACGGTGGAATTCGCGGATTCGACACTGGTTCCCCCGGTGGTTTCCGGTCAGTTCCTGCCGACCGACATAAAGCCTGGCCGATCAATTTCGTACTGCAAACGCCCGGACTACTGGGCCAAGGACCATCGGGTCCATGTCGGATCCTCGAACTTTGACTGCTTTCTATACGAGTATTTTGCCGACCGCGTCGCCTCGTTCGAGGCGTTCAAGTCGGGTGCTTATCTGCTGCACGAGGAGTTCTTTTCTAAGAACTGGGCCACGCTCTATGACTTCCCGGCGCTGGAAAAGGGCTGGGTTATCAAGACCGAGATCGAGGATCAAAACCCGTCTGGCGCACAAGGATATTGGTTCAACCTGCGCCGCAACAAGTTCCAGGACATCCGCGTCCGCCAGGCCATTGGGATGATGTTCAATTTTGAATGGTCCAATCAGGCCTTGTTCTACGGTATCTACAAACGAACCGACAGCTTCTGGGAAAACTCGGACATGCAGGCCGAAGGTATGCCGACCGAGGGAGAGTTGCAGATCCTGGCGGATTTTCGCGACCAGCTTCCCGAGACGGTGTTTTCCGAGCCCGCCTTTGTGCCGCCGGTGAATTCTCCCGATAGAACCGACCGCCGGGCGCTGCGTACTGCCGCGCGATTGCTGGAAGAGGCGGGCTGGACCATGCAGGATGGTATTCGAAAGAATACGGCCGGCAAGCCGCTGATCGTGACCATTCTTGACAGTTCGCCGGCATTTGAGCGGATCAACAACCCGTTTATCGAGAATCTAAAGCGCCTGGGCATTGATGCGCGCTTTGAACTGGTGGACCACGCACAGTACCAGCAACGCACCAAAGACCTTGACTACGATATCATTCCGGGCCGGTTCCGCCTGCCACAGACGCCGGGCAGCGAGTTGCGCCAATTGTTTAGCTCGGCCTCGGCAAACCAGCCGGACACCTCGAACATCTCGGGGCTCGCCGATCCAGCGGTTGACGGGATTATCGAGAGCGTTCTGGCCGCCGAGACACGGGAAGAGGTCAAAACGCGGGTAAAGGCCCTCGACCGGGTGCTGCGCGACCGGCATATCTGGGTCCCTCAGTGGTACAGTGGCACGCATAAGGTTGCGTATTGGGATGTTTTCGGAATGCCCGAGACCAAGGCACCCTATGTGCGGGGGGACGGCCAGTGGTGGCTGGACCAGGATAAGTATGACGCGCTAAAAGCCGCGGGCGCACCTCTGCCATAACATGGGCGCCTACATCCTACGGCGGTTGGCACTGATCATCCCAACGCTGCTCGGGATACTTCTGATCAATTTCGCCCTTGTCCAATTTGTCCCAGGCGGGCCCATAGAACGTGTTCTGGCCGAGCTTGAGAATGCAGGGTCGGCGACAGATCGGATCGCTGGCGGTGGTGCAGAAGTCACCCCCGGCGGCGGCGACGAGGGCTACCAAGGCGCGCGCGGGCTGCCTGCCGACTTCATTGAGGATCTGGAACGTCAGTTCGGCTTCGACAAACCACCCTGGCAGCGGTTTCTGATCATGCTTGGAAACTACGCGCGATTTGATTTCGGCGAAAGCTACTTCCGCTCGATCTCGGTCGTGGATCTGGTGCTCGAAAAGATGCCGGTATCGATCACACTGGGTTTGTGGACCACGCTCATCGCCTATCTTGTGTCGATTCCGCTGGGGATCCGAAAGGCGGTGTCAGACGGCAGCCGGTTTGACACCTGGACCAGCGGGTTGATCATTGCAGCTTATGCTGTGCCGGCGTTTCTCTTCGCCATTATACTGCTGGTGTTTTTTGCCGGCGGCTCCTATGTGCAATGGTTTCCGCTGCGTGGATTGACCTCGGACGGGTGGGAGAATTTTTCAACCTGGCACAAGATCACCGACTACTTGTGGCACATCGTCCTGCCGGTGACGGCCGCGACCATCGGGGCATTCGCGACGCTAACCCTGCTGACCAAAAACTCCTTTCTGGACGAGATCAAAAAGCAATACGTCATGACCGCCCGGGCCAAGGGCCTCAGTGAGGGGCGCGTTCTGTACGGCCATGTGTTTCGCAATGCGATGCTGATCATCATCGCCGGGTTT
>JBCCYF010000069.1:0-21955 GCA_039190275.1 Pseudomonadota bacterium
ATGCCTCGGGGAACTCCGCCCGCACCCGGGCCTCAAGACAGTCGGCCAGGCTGGGGTTCTTACCAGGCACCGAAAGCAATCCGGCGGGCTTGTCGACCACCAGCAAATCCGCATCCGCATGCAGCACGGTCAATGGGGCAATCGGGGGCGCGTAGGTATCGCCAGAGGGAAGCATACGGGACATGGCCCCCTTTAGGGCGGCACCGTTTAACGGTCAATCGGCGTAGTGAATGGTGATCGGCGTTGGCGCCGTCAATACGGCCCGGACGGGTGCCTCGGCCCATGGCTGATCCCGCAGGGCCCGTTCAAGTGTAAGCTGCTTGGCTGCCCCAGTGATCAAAAGATGCAGCCCCCGTGCCTCACGCAAGACCTGTGCGCTCAACGTCAAGCGCGGCTCGGGCGCACCCGGCGCCCGCATCGGCAACAACGGGGGGGCGTCGGGCGCGAGCGCATCCGCAAGGCGATCGGCGCCCGGAAAAAGCGACGCAGTGTGCATATCCTCGCCCATTCCCAAAACACAACAGTCCAATGGCAGCGCATCGTTCAGTCCGATTGTGAGCAGATCAAGCACATCTTCAGGGTTTTCGGCCGGGCGATAGAACGGAACGAACTGCGCGGCCGCGGCGGGCCCCTGCAGCAGTGTCTCGCGGATCAGCCGTGTGTTCGACCGGTCCGATGTTTCCGGTACGAACCGCTCATCGGTCAACATCACGCGAACCTTGTGCCACTCAAGTTCTTCAAGGCTGAGTGCGCGCAGAAACGTCCCCGGTGTTGTCCCCCCCGGTACGGCCAGGGTCGCGGCGTGGCGTACCGCGATAGCGTCACGCAACTCACCAGCGACGATCTCGGCCAGATCTGTGGCCAGCTCATCGCGGTCGCTGTAATGAAGGATTGTTGGGATCACCGGTACAGGAACGATTTGCCGGACTGGTCAAACATATGCAATTTGCTGCCGTCTGCTGTTAGCCGCACTGTCTGCCCCTTTGAGATCTGCCGCACTCCGGGCAGTTTGACAATCAAAGGATCATCCGAGCCATCGGCATCAAAGTAAAGGTTCGTGGTCTCACCCAAAGCTTCGATAACCGATACGGTACCCTCAAAGATGAACTCATCACCTGTCGTTTCGGTCAGATCCTCCGGTCTTACCCCGACCTGAACCTTTTGTTGCTGATCGGCATCTACGGAGGCAATCGGCACCCGGATCTGACCGCCCTGATCCATGTCCACGACAGTTTCGGCGCCCGAGGTCTTGATGCGACCGCCCAAAATGTTCATGGCGGGCGATCCGATAAACCGCGCAACAAAAACGTTCTCAGGCCGTTCATAGAGTTCGAGCGGAGCGCCCACCTGCTCGATATCACCGCCGTGCAGCACAACGATCCGGCTGGCAAGGGTCATTGCCTCGACCTGATCATGGGTCACGTAGATCATCGTGCTTTCGGGCATCGATTCCTTAAGCTGAGCAATCTCGATCCGTGTTGCGACACGCAGGGCCGCATCCAGGTTCGACAAGGGCTCGTCGAACAGAAACACCTTGGGATCACGCACGATGGAACGGCCGATAGCAACCCGCTGGCGTTGTCCGCCCGACAGGGCTTTGGGAAGCCGGTCCAGGTATTGATCCAACTGCAGGATCCGCGCGGCATTTGCGATGGCCGCCTCGATCTCGTCCTTCGATTTCTTTGCGATCTTCAGGCCAAAGGCCATGTTCTCGCGCACGGTCATATGCGGGTACAGGGCGTAGGTCTGGAACACCATTGCGATGCCACGCTGTGCCGGAGGCGTCTCATTCATCCGCTGGCCATCGATCTGCAGCTCACCGTCCGTGATCGTTTCCAGCCCCGCGATCATCCTGAGAAGCGTGGACTTTCCGCAGCCTGACGGTCCAACAAACACGATCAACTCACCCTGGTCGATGTTCAGGTTAATGTTGCGAAGCACTTCCACTTCACCGTACGACTTGCAGACATTGGTCAGTTCCAAGGACGCCATTTGTTTCTCCTCCCGTTATTTCTTATTGCATCTCGGCAAAATAGGCCTGCACCGGCGGCAAGGTAACTGTGCCACCGCTCCGGTGGGCTTCGAAGCCAAGGTTCTGGATCCCATCCCAAACCCCAGCAGGGAGTTCTATGGTCTGCGGGGTCGTGCCGAGGTTGAAGGCGCAGAACACCGGGGCTTCGCCGTCCATGTTTCGCATAAACGCCAGAACGTCGTCCGTCGCTTCCAGCATTGTCAGTGTCCCTTTGGCCAATACCTTGCGGGATCGTCGAAAGGCCACAAATCTGCGGTAGAAATTGAGGGTACTGTCCGTGTCGGGGTCCTGGATCGTCACGGCACGGGACAGATGCTCCATAGCGACCGGGAGCCAGGGCTTTGCATCGGAAAACCCAGCGTTCGGCCCGTCCGAGGACCATGGCATCGGCGTCCTACAGCCGTCCCGCCCTTTGTACTTCGGCCAGAATTGCTTGCCATAGGGATCCTGCAACTCTTCGAAGCTGACATAGGCTTCGGTCAGACCCAGTTCCTCGCCCTGATATAGGCAGACAGATCCGCGCAGCGACATGATCAAAGCGAGATGCAGGCGTATCGCATCTTCGTCGAGGTTCCAGCGGCTGGCGTGGCGCATTACGTCGTGGTTTGAAAACGCCCAGCACGACCAGCTTTCCGAGGCGATCTGAGCGAAGTCGTTCAGAACCTTGGCGGTGCGCGACCCGGTAACGGGGGTGGGGGCCAGAAAGTCGAAGGAGTAGCACATGTGCATGCGCCGATCGCCATCCGTATACTGACCCATTATCTCAAGCCCATACTGGGCGTCGCCAACCTCACCCACGGCTGCGATGTCCTGGTACTCGTTCATTAAATCCCGGAAACGCTCAAGAAACAGCAGGTTCTCCGGCTGGTTCTTGTCGTACCGATGATCCTGGAAATTATAGGGGTTCACTTCAGGCGCAATCGATGCGTTGCGGTCCTCGGGCGGCAGTGGGGGGTTGTCGCGCAGCTGCTTGTCATGAAAGTAGAAGTTGATGGTGTCCAGACGGAAGCCGTCGACGCCACGATCAAGCCAGAAACGCGCGACATCCAGAAGCGCATTTTGGACCTCGGGCTCGTGGAAGTTCAGGTCGGGCTGTTCGGCCAGAAAGTTGTGTAAATAGTACTGCAGACGCTCGCCGTCCCACTGCCACGCAGACCCGCCGAAGATCGACAGCCAGTTGTTCGGCGGTGTGCCGTCGGGCTTGGCATCCGCCCAGACATACCAGTTCGCCTTTTCATTCTCGCGGCTGCTGCGGCTTTCCTTGAACCAGGCATGCTGGTCACTGGTATGGCTGAGAACCAGGTCGATCATCACCCGCAGGCCAAGCTCATGGGCGCGGGCAACCAGCGCGTCAAAGTCAGCCAGCGTTCCAAACATCGGATCAATATCGCGGTAGTCCGATACATCATAGCCGAAGTCCAGCATGGGCGAGGTAAAAAACGGGCTGATCCAGATCGCATCGACGCCCAGGCTGGCCACATACGGAAGGCGGTGAATGATCCCCGCCAGATCGCCGATCCCGTCTCCGTTGCTGTCCTGATAGCTGCGTGGGTAGATCTGATAGATCACCGCACCCCGCCACCAGTCAGGGTCAGCCACAACATTGGAGTTCGTGCCGACGGGAAGAGTAAGGTTCATACCATCCTCCTATTTCACCGATCCGGCCAACAGACCGCGCACCAGATACTTCTGCATGGCAAAGAACACCACCAGCGGCACCGCAATCGAGACAAAGGCGGCGGTTGCCAGGATCTCCCAGTTGCCACCGCGCGTGCCAAGCAGTTCGACGATCTGGTTGGTCATCACCGTTGTTTCACCCGTCGCGTCGATCAGGAACACCTTGGCCACAAGCAGGTCATTCCAGGTCCACAGGAACTGAAAGATCGCAAAACTCGCCAGCGCCGGGAAGCTGAGTGGCAGGATGATCTTGACGAAGATCTGGAAATCCGTCGCGCCGTCCACCCGCGCATTCTCGATGATGTCCCGGGGAAGCCCAACCATGTAGTTGCGCAACAGATATATGGCCAGTGGCAGGCCAAATCCGGTATGGGCCATCCAGGTGCCAAGGTATCCTTTGCCGATACCGATCCCCAGATGAAACTTCAAAAGGGGTATAAGGGCGAGTTGCAAGGGCACCACAAGCAACCCGACGATGATCGCAATCAGCAACGCCCGTCCTCGAAACTCCATCCAGGCCAGCGCATAGGCGGCAAAGGCCGCCACCAGAATCGGAATAATCGTCGCCGGTATGGTAACGGTCAGCGTGTTGAAGAACGCCTTTGCCATATTGTCGGTGGAGGAGCCGGACACCAGGATCGTACCGTAGTTCTCGGTCGTGAACTCGGGCGGTGTCGTGGCCGTTACAAAGATCCGTTGGCCGCGGCTGCCCTCGAACTCCTCGGTGTTCTCCATCCGGTAATCGCCGTTGGCCTGGACTGTTACCGTGCCTCCGCGGCGAAGCTCGGCCGTATCACCGGCCACGCTTGCGCTGATGTCACGGGAAGACGTGCCCCAAACGGTGATCTCACCACCGTCTTGGCCGCCAAACAGGTTGCCTTCAATCACATAGACACCGTCCTGAAGGGATTGGGTGCTTGGATCGTCTGCACGCAGCGTCAGGTTCTGTTCGGACGGGAATAGTGCATTCCACCATCCGCTGGTCGAAATCTGATCTGCTGTCCGGAAAGACGATACGAACAATCCCAGCGTCGGGAATAGCCAGAGGATGACCATCAACGCTGCCGAGATATGCACCGCCCAGGTGAGGCTGGATTTGGATCCTGCAATACTGTCCATGGTTGTGTCCCCTTACCGCATTTCATTGCGCGCATTGCGCACATTCCAGACGAGGATCGGCGTTACCAGCAGCATGATAATCATTGCCGAGGCTGAACCGACGCCCCAATCGTTGGCCCGGAACAGTTTGTCGTACATGTAATTGGCCAGGACCTGCGTTTCCCACTGGCCATTGGTCATCGCAAAGACGATGTCAAAGACCTTCAGCACGACCAATGTGATCGTCGTCCAGACCACCACTATGGTCCCCATGATCTGCGGAACCTTGATCTTGAAGAAAATCTGGAACGGTCCGGCCCCGTCGATAATCGCGGCTTCGACCGTGTCTTCGGGCACGCCGCGCAGCGCGGCCGAAAGGATCACCATGGCAAAACCGGTCTGAATCCAGACCAGAACAATCATCAGGAAGAAATTGTTCCAAAACGGCACCGTCAACCAGTTTTGCGGGTCCGTGCCCCCAAAAAACAGATAGATCGCGTTGAGCACGCCAATCTGGTCCTGATCAACAGGCCGGGTATCATAAACCAGTTTCCAGATCACCGCCGCACCGACAAAACTGATCGCCATTGGCATAAAGATCAGCGATTTTGCCATGTTCCCCCAACTGATCCTGTCGGTCAGCTGTGCGGCAAGCAGTCCGAAGGCAGTCGAGAATGCAGGAACAACAATCAACCAGAACATGTTGTTCCGCATCGCCTCCCAGAACTTCGGCTCACCGAACATCTGGGAGTAGTTCGCCAGGCCCACAAAGGCGCCCCCTTGGGTTCGGTCGGTCAGCGACAACCTGAGCGTCTCAAACACCGGGTAGGCCAGGTACAGACCCAGCGCCAGAACAGCGGGCATCAGGAACAACCAGGGCCGTATCATGTTGGCCCGGTTAATGTTTCGGCTGATGTTGGGCCCTTTTGCCGGGTACAGAACCTTGTCCAGAAACTGGTTCGAAAAGTAGAAGTATCCGATACAACCACCAACACCTATGATGATCGTGATGATCCCCTGTAGCGCAGGATGCATGGTCCCCTCCCGTTGTTTTTATTATACATTTTTTCCGGCGGCACCGTATCCATGACGCCGCCGGTCATCCCAAAGTGTTACTTCAGCGCATCCCACGACGCCTGGATTTCCGCCGCGACCTCGGCGGCCGCCTTGCCGCCCGTATAGTCAACCATCCCGGTCCAGAACGTGCCCGCACCGACGGCCCCGGGCATCAGGTCGGAACCGTCAAACCGAAAGGTCGATGCGCCCAACAGAATCTCACCCTGCTGTTTCAGGGTCGAGGTTTCATAGGTTTCGGTGTTCACGCCCGTATGCGGCGTGAGGAACCCGCCCTGGGCCATCATGACCTCATGGGCCAGCGGCAACTTCAGGAACTCCATCAGCCCCTGTGTCGCAGGGCTGTCCTTGGTGATCGCCATCAGCGTGCCGGCACCCAAGACCGGAGAGCCCAGGTCCCTTTCTTCAAACGGTGGCAGATAAAAGAAATCCGCATCTTCGCCGACAACGATACCATCCGGGAACTCAACCGGGATAAAGGACGCTTGCCGGTGCAGGTAGCATTGCGGCGGCGAACTGAACAAACCCTTCGGGCTGTCACGGAAATCAGTGGCTGCGACCGCATCAGCGCCCCCGGCCACGAAATCGTCATTGCGCGCAAACAGCCCAAACGCCTCGATCGCCTCAAGCACGCGCGGATCCGTAAAGGGGATCTCATTGGTCACCCATTGGTCATAGACCTCGGGCGGTTGCGTCCGGAGCATCATGTCTTCGACCCAGTCGGTCGCGGGCCAGCCGGTCGCAGGACCTGAACCCAATCCGATACACCAGGGGGTTTCGCCTTCATCGACAATCTGCTCGGTCAGGGCGATCAGCTCCTCCATCGAGTTCGGAATGGCATAATCCGCATCCTCGAAATTCTCGGGCACGTACCACACCAAGGACTTGAGGTTCACGTTGTAGAAAAAGCCGTAGAGCTGATCCTCCCCGTTTTCATCGGCATAGGTGCCCAGATCCACCCAAGACGGCCCGGCCGCGAAGTTGTCGCTCACCCAGTCCGCCATCTCTGATCCAAGCGGCGTCAGAAAGCCCCTACCGGCCATATCCGAGGCCAGGCCGGGTTGCGGAAATATTGCGACGTTGGGGGCGGATCCGGCCTCCACATCGATCAGGATCTGCTGCTCGAAACCGTCAGATCCGGTATAGATCACCTCCGCCCCGGTCGCCGCGGTGAAATAGGCCAATACCGCGCGGAACTTATCATCTTCCGGCGACAGCCAGGGACCGGCGATCGTGATCCGTTCGCCACCATAGTCATTTTCGGCTGCGAAGGCGTCATAGCTGGCCCATCCGAAGCCGCCTTCGCCCGGTGGGAACAACAGATCAATGTGTCCGTCCGCCTGTGCCGCACCTGCGGTCAATGCGATTGAAACTGCGATACACATAACTCTATTGGTCATTTGTTCCCTCCTCTGGCGTTGGTGGACGGCGCATGCGCCGCGCCGTCCAGTTTTTGAGCTTACTTCAACGCCTCCCAGGACGCCTGGATTTCACCTGCAACGACAGAGGCGTCTTTGCCCCCGGCATAATCCACCATACCGGTCCAGAATGTGCCCGCACCAATGCCGCCCGGCATCAGGTCAGAGCCATCGAAACGGAATGTCGTGGCATTCAACAGCACATCGCCCAGATCCTTGAGGGTCTGGTTCGCGTAGAGATCGGTGTTCACACCGGTGTGCGGTGTCAGGAAACCGCCCTGCGCCATCCAGACTTCCTGAGCGATCGGTGACTGCAGAAAATCGATCAGCGCGTGGCTGCCAGGGCTGTCATTGGTAATTGCCCACAGCGTGCCGGCACCCAGTACCGGCGCCCCCAGATCCTTGCTGTCGTAGGCGGGGAAATAGAAGAAGTCCGCATCTGCCCCAACCTCGGTGCCATCGGGGAAAAACGCAGGGATGAAGGACGCCTGACGATGCATGTAGCATTGCGGAGGCGAGCTGAACAAACCTTTGGGGCTGTCACGGAAGTCCGTCGATGCAACGGCCCCGGCGCCACCGGCAACATAGTCATCATTGCGTGCGAAAGCGCCGAACTCCTCAATCGCGGCGACAACACGGGAATCATCGAACGGGATCTCGTTGGCAACCCATTGGTCATAGACATCCGGGCTCTGCGTCCGCAGCATCATATCCTCGACCCAGTCGGTTGCGGGCCAACCGGTCGCGCCGCCCGATCCAAGTCCGATACACCATGGCGTCTCGCCATCGGCGGCAATCTGATCCGTAAGGGTTTTCAGCTCCTCCATTGTAGAGGGAACATCATACCCGGCGTCCTCGAAGTTCTCGGGGTTATACCAAACCAGCGACTTGACATCGACCTTGAAGAAAAAGCCGTACAAACCGTCGGCGCCGTCTGCACCGGCATAGGTGCCCAGATCAACCCAGGACTGTCCGGCAGCGTAGTTGTTAAGCACCCAGTCGCTGGTGTCTTCACCCAAGGGTGTCAGAAAACCCCTGCTGGCCATATCCGAGGCCAAGCCCGGCTGGGGGAATACCGAAACATTCGGGGCGGACCCGGCTTCGGCATCGATCAAAATCTGCTGTTCGAAACTGTCCGAACCCGTGTAGCGGACATCCGCGCCGGTCGCAGCGGCGAAGTAGGCAAGCACATTTTCGACCACTTCCTGGTCCGGACCAAGCCACGGCCCAAAGACGGTCACCTGCTCCCCGTCAAGCTGGGTCTCTTTGAGCGCTTCGTAGCTGTCCCAGTTAAAGTCCCCCTCGCCCGGGGCAAAAACCAGATTCGCATGACCATCCGCATAAGCCATGCCGCTGATCAACGCCAACGTCGCCGCGCAGCCCATCACATTCAATCTCATAGTAAACCCTCCCTTTTATCAACCGGTTAGCCCGATCAGTTCCCAAAAGCGGGTGTGGCATCAGATTTTCCAAACCGCTTTGAATATGGCCAAAATGAGCGTCGACCCGCGCCGAGTCAACTTATTTTCACCATACATCATACACGACCTGCTTGATTTAGCGGCATCCTACTGCGTACATTCAAACCGCTTTGGACAGAAAGATCGCATGAACCTCAAGGAACTCTCGGATGTACTGGGCCTTTCGCCCACCACCGTCAGCCGGGCGCTGAACGGCTATCCGGAGGTGAGCCCGATGACCCGGACCCGGGTTATCGAGGCGGCCGAAAAGCACGGCTATGTTCCCAACAGCATGGCCAAGAGGCTGGCAACGGGTCGTGCCATGGCGATTGGCCATGTCGTTCCGCTCAGCGAACATGACATGATCAATCCGATTTTTGCCGACTTCATTGCCGGCGCCGGCGAGGTGTATTCGGATGCGGGATATAGTATGATCCTGCGCGTCGCCTCGTTGGGGGAGGGCGAGGAGGAGATCTATCGCGCCATGGCCGCGGCCCATTCGGTCGATGGAATTATCGTGCACGCCCCACGCGCCGACGACCGCCGGATCAAGTTACTGAACCGACTGGGCATGCGGTTCATCGTGCATGGGCGCAGCAACAGCGAGCACGACTACTCCTGGCTGGACATCAACAACCGCCGCGCTTTTGCCCGTGCGACGTCATACCTTATCGAACTTGGGCATCGAAAAATCGCGCTGCTCAATGGGATCGAGTCCATGCAGTTCGCGCGCCGGCGCCGTCTGGGCTACGAAGCCGCTCTGGCGGAGGCAGGCATCGAGCTCGACCCGGCGCTGCTGTTCAGCGCCGACATGACGGAACCCTATGGCTACCATACGACGCGACAGTTACTGAGGAACGGGAAAGGGCCCACCGCCCTGCTGGCCTCAAGCCTGATCACTGCGTTAGGCATCAGCCGGGCGATCGCGGATTGCGGCTTCATCATGGGGCGGGACATTTCAGTCATTACCCATGACGATGCGACATCGTTCCTGCCGAACTACGGCGACGTGCCGCTGTTTACATCGACGAAGTCTTCCGTTCGCGCGGCGGGCAAACGGATGGCGGAAATGCTGATCGATCTGATCGAGGGGCGCAGCAGGGCGCCCGTGACAGAGTTGTGGGAGGCTGAGATGATCCTTGGATCCTCCACCGGTCCTGCACCTGAAAGCCCCGTATGACGTTCGACTTTGCGCGCAAAGATTTCCCCGAAGGATTCACCTTCGGCACAGCCACATCAGCCTATCAGATTGAGGGCCACGCCCAGGGCGGTGCCGGTCCCACTCATTGGGACAGTTTTGCTGCGACGCCGGGAAATGTTGTCCGCGGCGAAAACGGGGATCGGGCCTGCGACCACTACAACCGGTGGGAGGCCGACCTTGACCTGATCCGGGACGCCGGACTGGACGCGTATCGGTTTTCAACCTCCTGGGCGCGGGTGATGCCCGACGGGCGGGGCGCGGCTAATCCTGACGGGCTGGACTTCTATGATCGGTTGGTTGATGGAATGCTTGCCCGCGGGATCAAACCCTATGCCACCCTATATCATTGGGAACTGCCGCAGCCCTTGGCCGACCTTGGCGGGTGGCGTAATCGCGACATCGCCGGTTGGTTTGCGGAGTTTGCGACAGTGATCATGGGCCGCATTGGCGACCGGGTTCACGCCGCAGCACCAATCAACGAGCCCTGGTGCGTCGCCTGGCTGAGCCACTTTATGGGCCAGCATGCCCCTGGGATGCGGGATATCCGTGCTGCCGCGCGGGCGATGCATCACGTTCTTCTGGCGCACGGATCAGCCATCCAGGCGATGCGCGCGCTGGGCATGTCGAACCTTGGCGCGGTGATGAACTTTGAGTATGCCGCCCCCGCGGATCAAAGCCCCAAATCCGCCAACCGCGCCCGGCTGTATGACGGGATTTATAACCAGTGGTTTCTGTCCGGCGTGCGCAACAAGACCTATCCGCCCGAGGTCGTCGCAGGTCTGGCGCCGCATCTGCCCCTGCGATGGGAGGATGATTTCGAGGTTATTGGCACACCTGTGGACTGGCTGGGGATCAACTATTACACCCGCAAGCTGATTGGATCGGACAACAGTGACATCTGGCCTGACATCGCTGAGGTTGAGGGCCCGCTGCCTAAAACCGCGATGAACTGGGAGGTTTATCCCGACGGCCTGTACCACTTTCTGCACATGGTGAATGATACCTACGCAAAGGGATTGCCGATCTATGTGACCGAGAACGGAATGGCCTCCTACGATGTCGTGCAGGCGGGTGCAGTCGCTGACCCGGACCGTATCGCATACCTCAATGCGCATACCGCTGCCGTTCGCCGCGCCATCGCCGAAGGTGTGCCGGTGAAAGGGTACTTCATCTGGTCCTTGATGGATAACTACGAATGGGCATTGGGCTATGACAAGCGCTTTGGTCTGGTTCATGTCGACTTCGACACGCTCGACCGCACACCCAAGGCATCCTGGCATGCGCTTCGGAGCGCGCTGGTACTATAGCATTGCCGGATACTGTTGTTCCGGGGCCACGGCCCATGGGGACTTGCGGAAGTGCGACGGGCAGGTCGTCTGCGGGTGAAACTTTCAGGCCGGAACCACCAACCCCAAGGCATCGCGGCGCATGAACCGCCAGGTCAACAGCACGGCCGCCGCGGTCAACCCAATCGCAAGACCTGCCCAGACCCCCTGCCCTCCGAACTCCATAACGAACCCAAGGAAATAGGCGCTGGGCACACCCAGGCCCCAGTAACTGGCGATCGCGATCAACATAGGCCACTTGGTATCCTTGAGCCCCCGCAGCAACGCGACCGAGACCACCTGCAGTGCGTCGACGAGTTGAAATACAGCGGCCACGGCGAGCAGACCGGCGCCTGTGGCAAGGATCTGCAGCGCCGCTGGTTCCTCGTCATCCAGGAACAATTCGATCAGGGGCTCGGGAACCACCCACAGGACCACGGCAGCGGCAGCGGCAAAGCCGACCGCCATGGTCATTACCGTCACCGCCGCCCTGTTCAGCCCCAACCTGTCGCGCCGCCCGACCGCCCGACCGACCCGCGCTGTTGCCGCAGCGCTCAGACCCAGCGGGATCATGAATACGACCGAGGTCACCTGCAGGGCGATCCCATGCGCCGCCAGTGCGATGGTACCCAGCCAGCCAAGCATCATCGATGCCATAACGAACAACCCGACTTCGGCCAGAAGAGTGCCACTGATCGGCGCCCCCAACCTTAGAAGCTCGGCGATTGCGGCCCAGTCGGGGCGCCAGAACCGCACGAAGATCTCGTACTTTCGGGATATCTCCATCCAGAACGCAGCGACGACCAACGGCACACAGGTGATAATCGCAGTGCCAAGCGTGGCAATGGCCGCCCCTTCGATCCCCATCGCGGGCGCGCCCCAGTTGCCGAAGATAAACATCCAGTCCAACACAGCATTCAGCAGCACGCCGCCAAACATCGCCCACATGACGATCCCGGCCCGCTCAAGGGCCGAGAAGTAGGACCGCAGCACCACCAGCCAGACAGCCGGATAAAGCGCCCATTGCGCGATCCTCATGTACTCCTGCGCAAAGGACGCCAGCTTCGGATCCTGCGCGGCGGCCAAAAGCAGCAGCTCGGTGTACCACAGGACGGGCATCAGCAGGGTCACCACCGCCGTGACCAGCCAGAGCCCCATGCGGACGGAACGCCGCACACCGCGCGGGTCGCCCCGTCCTTCGGCCGCCGCAGCCAGGGGCATCACGGCGTGCGCAAACCCCGAACAGGCGATGAAAGCCACAAAGAACAACGAGGTCGCCAGAACACCCGCCGCCAATTCCGCGGCGCCCAGCCACCCCAGCATGATGGTGTCTGTTACCGTAATCGCCTGCTGACCCAACTGTGCGGCGATCAGCGGCAAGCCAAGACGCAAGGTTGCTTGGATGTGCCCCGCCCAACTTGGATCTGCCAGTGGCGGCGGTGCGGGGGTGGAGTCGTCTGACATCACAGGTGCCTTTTTCCACAGCTATAATTACCCCAGAGCGGCGCCGCAACGCGCAAACGCGGGGCGTCCGCCCCGGTACACCGCGTCGGGGCGGGCGGTCGCAGGGCGACTACCGGGATGAAACAATTGCGGTTAAGCTTTGACCGGACCGATTATCTATCGCCTAACACGTTGAATTCTATTGTTTCCGGCAACGTGTGGTGACCAAATACGATTGCGCAACAACTCAGTCTGTCGTCCCATCTTGGAATGAGGTGATATAGGACCAGACATCCGCACCGCCCCTTCGCAGCTGGAAACTCATGCGCGAACGCGCTTTTCTGTCGTCGAGTTGCCGCTGAAGGAACATCCGCGGACTGGCCACAAAATCCAGAAACTTTGCTTCGTCCCACACAAGGCCAGCTTCGCCCGCCGCGACCATGCTCTCCCCGTAGTTAAACGCCGGAACGGAACCCGCCCGACGGCCATCTATTCCGGCAAGGTTCGGGCCGGCCCTTCCCCGTCCTGCCAAAACCTCCCCGCCGATCTGAATCCGATGGCACGAGGAACACTGCTGGAAAACGGTTTCACCGGCTGCTGGGTTACCCGCGGCGCGACTGTCGGCAAACGCCGGGATGGTGGTCAGGGCGGCAGCCAGTGCAAGGCTCAGCGCTGCGGTTACGGCGTTTTGCCAAAGTCTCGGTTCATCTTTCGAACGCGTACCGCGGCCAGCCGGTGAAATTCTTTGCCAGATGCGATGTCTCAGGCCACGGCCCGGCTCAATGCACATTGTGCCCAAAGCGAATGGAGCGCCTCGACCAACTGGTCGATATCGGCGTCTGTATGTCCCGGGCCTGGCGTAAATCGCAGCCGTTCGGTTCCCTTAGGTACGGTCGGATAGTTGATGGGCTGGACATAAATACCATGCTGATCGAGCAGGACATCCGATATCATCTTGCACTTGACCGGATCCTTTACCATCACAGGCACGATGTGACTGGGGTTGGGCAGATGTGGAATTCCTATCCTATCCAACCGCGCGCGCAGTTTCGCAACCTGCTGCTTTTGCCTGGCACGCTCCATCTCCGACACCTTGAGATGTTGGATGGAGGCTTTGGCGCCCGCTGCCACGGCCGGCGGGATAGCGGTGGTAAAGATAAAACCGCTTGCGAATGACCGTATGAAGTCGATCAGCGCAGCCGATCCGGTGATGTATCCACCCATGACGCCAAAGGCTTTGCCCAGGGTCCCTTCGATCAAGGTGATACGGTCCATCAGACCTTCGCGCTCGGCCACGCCGCCGCCCCTGGGGCCATACATGCCGACCGCGTGGACCTCGTCAATATAGGTCATTGCCCCGAACTCGTCGGCAAGGTCGCAGATTTCCTTGATCGGTGCGATGTCACCATCCATCGAATAGACACTCTCAAAGGCGATGATCTTGGTGCTGTCCTCTGGACATTCCATCAGCTTGACGCGCAGATCCTCGACATCATTGTGCTTCCAGATCTTGCGTGCGCATTTCGCATGGCGGATGCCCTCGATCATGCTGGCATGATTCAGCGAGTCCGACAGAATGACCGCATTCGGCAGCCGCGCGCCCAAGGTGCTCAGCGAGGCCCAGTTCGATACATACCCGCTGGTGAACAGAAGTGCCGCCTCTTTGCCATGCAGGTCGGCCAGCTCATGCTCCAGCAACACATGGTTGTGGTTTGTGCCCGAGATGTTCCGCGTTCCGCCAGCGCCCGCGCCAGACTTTTCGAGCGTATCATGCATCGCCTGCAGTACCGCGGGGTGTTGTCCCATGCACAGATAGTCGTTCGAGCACCAGACGGTCACCTCACGTTCAGTGCCTGTTGCGTGGTTCGTGGCCTTTGGAAATGCACCGCGATAGCGTTCCAGATCGGCGAACACACGATAGTTCCCCTCCGCCTTGAGGGCATCGAGCTGGGCATTGAATAGCGGGTCAAAATTCATCATCTCAGACCTTCTGGTTGGGCCGCCGTCGCAGCCGTCTTGGTGTCATATCTTTCCGCTTTTGGCGAGGGGAGCATCCAGCGCCACAACGCCGCATCAGGTAGGGGCAGAATCATCATCCAGTGTTCAAACAACGCAAGCGCAGTCAGTGCCGCCAACAGCACAAAACCAATCTGGGCACCACCACCTGCCGGAGACACGATCGCCAGCGCGATCCAGGCCGCCAGAGCAAGGGTCACCGCCGTAACCGATATCGGAAAAAACGTGTTCATCGGTGCGCGCCGAAAATGTGTCGTCAGATGGCGCACAGGCCCCGGCAGAAACTCGTCATTGATGTTGGGAACACCGAAGTACAGGTTCAATTTTGCAAAGATCCTGGCAAAAAACAGTACGAGGAACGTCCATAGCGCGATCTGGTTCGCGGCACCAAGTGACAAAAGCGTCATCAGAATGGCGGTACAGACCAGCGCCATTTCGGAATAGGCTATTGCACCCCAGGCCCGGATAAACCGCTCCCATCCTTTGGTGTCCTGCGGTGTCGGATAGGTGTTGGGACCTGTGATAATGCCGGCCAAAAAAGCCATCTCGAACCAGCCCCAGATCAGCAGCGCGCAGGTGAAACCCATGAACGCGCCTTTCAGCCCGGTGTCCGCCAGCGACATGGCGACGCCGATACAGCCCAGCATCAGAACAGGTATTGCAAGGACGACCGCACCGACGTAGCCATCGCGACCCTCGCGCTCGGCACGGCTGACGACATACAGGATCGCGCCGGTAGAAAACCACCAGAGGAAGACCGCATATGCCGCCGCTGCCCAGATCATGGGACCGCACCCGGGGCGCAAACCGCAGGCGCGCCGCCGTGCCGGGCGGACTTCGGTGACCGGTTCATCGGACTAGCACCGATCCACCCGGCTTTGCCGCATGTATGCCTGGTCTGCTGTGTCAATACGCGGGTTCCAGACGTGTGACTGCGGGAACCTGGTGCCGGACCGACGGAATGGTGTAAAGCGACACGAATGCCGCCGCCGCCCGCGCGCCCCCGGTCACCTGACCAAGCGCTCCGCGGATGCCGCCCCGCGCCTTGGCCGAGGCAAGATCCGCGTTTGCCTTTTGCAGACGTTTGAGCCCCCGCTGCCAGCGCGGATGGTCGATATCCAGGGTGATCGGAAAGATCTGCTTTGATATCTCGGAGGTTTTGCGAAATACCTCCTGACCGTACCAGTCGATGTCAACGCCCAGCGCCTCGTGAAACGCGGGCCGCTGATGATCGCGTACATACATCGTAGAGTAGACCGCCGTCAGAAAGAACTTGATCCACCAGACATTACGCCCACGCGTCAGCTTGGGGTCGGTTTTCATGAGCAGCGCAAAGGCCTCGCCATGGCCGAACTCATCGTTGCACCACTCTTTGAACCACTTGAAAATCGGATGAAAGCGCTTGTCCGGATGTGCCTCAAGGTGGCGGTATATGGTGATGTAGCGCGCATATCCGATCTTCTCGGACAAATAAGTTGCGTAGTAGATAAACTTGGGCCGGAAGTAGGTGTACTTCTTCTTCTGTGTCAAAAAGCCCAGGTTCACGGCTATTCCAGCCTCGCGCAGGGCATCGTTTATGAAGCCGGCGTGCCGCGCCTCGTCCCGCGCCATCAGTTGGAACAACTGAGTGATATCCTTGTTCGTGCCGCGGCGTTTCATCTCTTTGTAGAGCACACAGCCAGAAAACTCCGCAGTGCAGCTGCTCACCAGGAAATCGATGAACTCTTTCTTCAGCTCGGGTTCCATCCCGTCCCAGTCGACATGGTCCCAGTCTTCGTTCTTCTTGAAATGACCCTTGTTGGGGTCGGCGGCCATTTTGCCGATCAGCGCGTCCCACTCGGCGCGGATCTCCTCAACGCTGATCGCGTCCATTTCGTCGAAGTCGGTGGTGTAGAACCGCGGTGTAAGCAGGGTGTCCTGCATTGCGATGTCAGTGGTGACCTTGCTATCATATGGCACACCGCCGACCGATGTTGCGGTTGCAGCTTCGCGCTTGGGGGTTTGCATGTTCATAGCGTCGCCTCCTCACTGAACGAAAACTCGCAGAGTTCCATGAATTCCAGGTCCCCGGTCATCCGGGTCCAGAACCGCTCCAGTTTACTCGCGCGGGTGATGGTGGCAGTCCGGTCTTCGATGACGATCTCCCCGTATGGGGCCATCACCGGCGCACCGTGTACCAAAACCTCGTCTCCGGGGTGGATAACGGCACCATTGTTCAGCCGCATATGGGCGTGCAGGCTCTCGAATTTATGACTTACCTCCACCGTACAGGGGGCTTCTTCCTTCTCTCTGGTAAACAGTCCCATCGCTCTCTCTCTCTTTCCTGTTCTCGCCCTCTAGGGTCAGCCGTCGATGATCTCGCGCCAGACCCGGGAGTTGTCCTGACCAAAGCCGATCAGGTTGATTTTCCAACCGGTCACATCATCCCTCAGGCCTATACGGCCATCGGCAAAGCGGATGAGGTGAACGGGTGGGTTGCCGGTGATACCGTGCTGCTTGCGCTCGAACCTGAGCGCATTCTGCACCACCGATAGGAACCCGGAGGCTTGCCGGGTCGTGTCAGACAAGACGTTACCGTTCATGTCCGTTATCGTAGTTCCACCGCCGTCGCGGTCCTTGATTTCAATCAACATGCTCTTAACAATTGGCGCAGTGTGGATCTGCGCCTCATGGGGGCGGTCTGTGACAACCGCATAGGTCACAAGGCCCAGTGAAATCAGCACAAGTCCCAGCATGGCGCGCAGCAGAACCCGCGGGATAAGCTGCTGGCTGTCGGGAACGCGCATCGGTCTGTTCGATCCCGATGCCGGTTGCGTGTTTACTGCGTGAGGCTGCATCGTTCCCTCCGTCATTCTGCCGGGATCGCCGCCGATGGCAGGTCAGCTGGCTGATCCGTGTCAATCAGGTCATTCACGATAGCACCTGTCGCCTGCGAGGCAGCACGCGCCAGTGTTTCCGCGACCCGCTTGGCATCCGGTATTGCGCGCAGGGTCGGTTGCGGCTGGCGCAGATACCAGGGGCGAATATGCGGCCATAGCGACAGATAGGCGAAACGGGTGTCACCCTTCAGGCGCAGCGATATCGAGCCGGTGCCGTCCGCGGACAACCCCAGGTCGGCGCTGAGGATCCATTTCAAGGGCAGGTTAAGCGAAATTGTGAGTGCGGCGCCAATCCGCATGACAACACGGGCGGAGGTGATCGTATAGATCGTGGCCCGCGCCATCACCCATGACATCAGCAGGATCACCGCCGAGGCCGCCGCACCTACCCCGACGTACCAGACCGCCGCACCGATCCCATCAACCAGACCCCGCTCCGTCCACAGCGCTATGCCCCGCCAAATGGCAAGGACCGCAAAGTAGGCGATGATCCAATGGAGTGCGAAGGCCGCCTTGGCAAGAGGCCAGGTCCGCGGCGCACCTTGCCAGAGGATCGTCTCTCCCTCGGGCAGCCTTTTGGCCAGCCCCGGGGCGCTCTCGACGGCGAAATCATCATCTGTCATCGGATCCTCACTCTCTCCTGGATCAGCTTGACCCTCAGCCCGCGTAAAGCTGGCCGCCTGCGTAGAAGGCCATGATCTTTTCTTCCTCAAGGAGGGTGATTTGATCGGCGGCTTTGGTTGTGGGCACACGGGCAAAGAAGGGTTCGGTCA
This sequence comes from Pseudomonadota bacterium, assembly GCA_039190275.1. GTDB lineage: Bacteria > Pseudomonadota > Alphaproteobacteria > Rhodobacterales > Rhodobacteraceae > Halovulum. Next base: position 18,397 of record JBCCYF010000069.1, read on the forward strand.
GATTGCGGACCCGAACGCCCTTACCGGTGATCCGCGCCATTGTGATCGGGATCAGGCGGGACTCGCCCCCGTTCAGCTTGGCCTGCAGATAGCGAACCATCAACTCAGGCTTGTCGATCCACATATCCGTGACCGTGCCCACCGATACCCCGTTGCGGTCCAGCACTTCCATGCCGCGTGGGTCGCGCCCGGCGGCGTGCTGATAGGTGCTGAAGTTGGACATCGGGACGATCTTTGGATGCCCCTCGCCGTCAAGTTCCGGCCAGTCCTGCCGAGCCGCCCAGGATGCCGGGCCGACACCGTCTGCCATCGGATCTCCGGTCGGGTCGAACGGGTAGCCGCCCGAGGGCAGAACCTTTTCCAATGCCAGGTCGGTCCGGCCTTCGACCCGGTCGTCGGGTACGGTGACCGAGCCACGCCCATGCGGCAGGTGGAACGTCTTTTTCTTATCTGGCATCGGGAACAGGCCCTGGTTCGACGCGACATTTCCGTCATCGTCCTCCAGCGGATATCCCTCGCGCATGTTCTCGCGCTGAAGATACACGATCAGCCCCGCGAAAAACGCCCAGAACAGGTATAGCGTCAGCTGCGCAAGATCGAAGTTTCCAAAAAATGGTTCGCTCATGGGGGACCTCCTATGATGGGAACTCCGCAAGGCCCAATTTGGCCCCCTGCGGATCGGGTTGTGGCACGCGCCCGGTGCGGACAAGCGGGCCGATGGCGATCAGGGTGATGAACAGCAGCCCGATCTCGATATGATAAACCATGGTGTAGCCGATGTAGGGTTCTGCCATACCGGGCCCCAAGGCACCCGTCATGGCAACCGCGCCAACAGCGTCGCGTATTGTTCCGCCCAAGGCGATGCCGACGCCGGCGGCTGTGGCCTGGGCAGCACCCCAGGCGCCCAGCGCCAGTCCGGCACCGGCGCTGCCAAACTTCGGCATCGCCATGGCATAGATCAAGGTTGCAACGCCGAACAGCCCGGCACCATAACCGATGCCGGTTGCGCCAAGATAGAACAACAACGGCGACTGCAACGGCGCGGCAAAGACCACCAGCGAAAAGGCGGCCACACCGGCCATGGCGCCATGTGCGGCCAACCGCGCCGGGTCTTTTCCGGCGCTTAACCAGCGCCCCGCCATGGCAAATCCGAAAAGCGCCCCGCCCGCCCAAAGCGCGGTCAAAACCGTGGTCGCGGCAACACTCAGCCCCAGGATCTCACCGCCATAGGGTTCCAGCAGGACGTCCTGCATCGAAAACGCGCATGTCCCAAGTGCCACCACCAGCAGAAGTTTGCCCGCGGTGCCGCCCATCATTAGATCGGACCAGGCCTCACGGAACCTGGGCCGCGGTTTGGCCCGTTCAGCGCGAGTCATGGGGGCCATCTTTTCCTGTTTCCACAGCGCCACGACATTCAGTGCCAATGTGAGTACCGCCGCACCCTGTACCACCTGGATCAGACGCAACTTGCTGAAATCCGCCAGCAACAGTCCGAAAACGATCGCGGAAACCGCCATTCCAGCCAGGAACATGACATAGAGCAGCGCGACGACGCGGGGCCGCGTTGCCTCCGTCGCCTGATCGCTGGCCAGGGCCAGACCGGCCGTCTGTGTCATATGCAGACCGAGGCCGGTCATGACAAAGGCAATGGCCGCCAACGCCTCACCAGCCCAGGACGGTCCCAGCGTCTGGTCGCCCGAAAGTACGATCAGCGCGAAGGGCATGATCGCAAGCCCGCCAAACTGGTAGAGTGACCCGAACCACAGATACGGTACGCGTTTCCATCCGATGGCGCTTTTGTGGGTGTCCGACCGGAAGCCGAGCAGCGCGCGAAATGGCGCGACCAACACGGGCAGCGCGATCATGAGGGCCACCAGCATGGCCGGAACGCTCAGTTCGACGATCATCACCCGGTTCAGCGTGCCCAAAAGCAATACCGTCGCCATACCGACCGACACCTGAAACAGCGCCATCCGCAGCAGCCGCCGCAGCGGCAGCCCTTCGCTGGCCGCATCCGCAAAGGGAAGCATCTCCAGCGTGAACTTGGTCAGGGGATGACGCTCGGTGCTCATGTCGCGCGCAACTCCATGGCTTGACTGATGTAGAAGCCCGATGTGACCCGGTTCCCCGTTTGCAGCACCCAGTCGGCCAGTTCGGGATATGCGGACAACGCGCGTTTCAATCGCGCGGCCGAAACAGGTTCAATTGCCGGTGAGCGATCGCCGCGCGGAAACAACTGCCCCACCGCATGCATGGCGGTCAGGGCGGGCGTGCGCGGGGCTACTGTGAAGAGGATCGCGGCATCTGTCCGTTCCGCCAGAGCCGCCAGCGCATGTGTGATGTCCTTTGCGCGATAGTGGATCAGGCTGTCCATCGCGACCACATAGTGGAAGGCCCCATGGGCGGGGTCCAGCATGTCACCAGCACAATACGTGACCCGGTCGCGTAGTACGTCGGGGGTACGGTGCTCCGCCAGTTCCAGCAGCTTGGGCGATATGTCGGCGCCCAGCACTTCTGCCCCGCGCGCCGCCAGTTCAATCGACAACTGTCCCGCGCCACACCCGGCATCGAGGATCCGCGCACCGCTCAGATCTGCAGGCAGCTGCGACAGCAATTCGGCGCGCATGTTGTCGCGCCCGGCGCGCACCGTTGCCCGGATCCGGCTGACCGGCGCATCGGACATCATCCGCTTCCAGGCCTCATTCGCGGTACCGTCGAAATAGGCCTCCAACCGGCCCCGCGTGCTGTCAAACGTGACGGACATCAATCAAACCCCAACAGTTCAAAGATATCGCGGTCTTCCATGGGTGCTGGCGCGATCGGGTCGATCCCGGCATAGAGAAGTTCAGCCAGGCGCACATACTCCTTCTGGACCATCACGGTTTCCTCATCGTCGCCCATCTCGAACAGGGTGGATTTTTTCAAGCGCGAACGGCGGATGGCATCCAGATCCGGAAGATGCGCCAGGCGGCGGAACCCCACCGTATCGCAGTAGCGGTCGACCTCATCGGTGTCCTTTGAGCGGTTGGCAACACATCCCGCCAGCCGAACGTTGTAGTTCTTCGACTTGGCCTGTACCGCCGCGATGATCCGGTTCATCGCGTATATGCTGTCGAAATCGTTTGCAGTCACGATCAACGCGCGATCCGCATGCTGCAGCGGCGCGGCAAAGCCGCCACAAACCACATCACCCAGTACGTCGAAGATCACGACGTCGGTGTCTTCCAGCATGTGGTGCTGCTTCAGCAGCTTTACGGTTTGCCCTACGACATAACCGCCGCATCCTGTTCCCGCAGGGGGGCCACCGGCCTCAACGCATCGGACGCCGTTGTAGCCCTCATAGACAAAATCTTCGGGCCGCAGTTCCTCGGCGTGGAAATCGACGTCTTTCAGCACATCGATCACCGTGGGCATCAACTTCTTGGTCAGGGTGAATGTGCTGTCGTGCTTGGGATCACATCCGATCTGCAACACCCTGTGGCCCAGCTTCGAAAACGCCACCGACAGGTTCGAACTGGTGGTGGACTTCCCGATACCGCCCTTGCCATAGACGGCAAAC
>JBCCYF010000070.1:0-21682 GCA_039190275.1 Pseudomonadota bacterium
CCAGAGTGTTCGAAGAATGCAATCGGAGCCTTCAAGATGCTGAAGTACCGGCTCGCCGAAGGGCGCGACGGGCGCTCTTGTGCAGAAATCGTTCGGGACTGGAGTGCAGAAACACCGTGGCTCGGCCCCTTAAACGATTTTGAGAATGTGGTGGAATGGTGGACCGATTGTCTACGTCACGTCGATACCTCTTGGGTTTGTGAGGAATACGGCAAGGTCGTTGGGTTTTGTGTCCGGCAGGACGACAACATCACCGGCCTTTATGTCTCATGCGATACTCGGACCCGCGGTATTGGAAAACACTTGCTGGGCATGGCCAAGGTGGATCGAGACTGGATTACGGTATGGGCGTATGAACAGAACCCTCGCGCCCGCAAGTTTTATCGCCGAGAAGGCTGTGTCGAAATCTCCCGTGAGCTCGAAGAAGCGACGGGTTTGGTGGACGTTGAACACCGGTGGACGAAAGCGAAGTAATTGGCCATGTCACTGCGTTCTGAATTTCCATTATAGCCGCACGGAAAGCGGAGTGACTTGATGCCGGACATTCATGCGCGGCGCAGCATCGGGCACTCTGGGCTCTATGTGCGCTGGACCGACGGGTCAACGGACGGCTTTGGATACATCGACGCAAGCAAAAGGCCCGCCAAAGCTGGCGGGCCGATGCATCAGATCAGGGAAGCGGGAACGTCAGAGTTTGAAACCGACGCGGAAACCCACTCCGATCGCCGAGCCATCATCGAAATCCGTGTCCAGAACGTTGCGCGCATCACCCAGGAAGGTGTAGTTGACGCCGCCCGACACTTTGTACCGGTCGGTTTCATAGGTCGCCCCGACGTTCAAGCCGATACGACCGTCAACCGGGCCCAGCGAGGTCAGCTCGGTATCAGTCTGCGGTTCGTAGTTGACCGAAAACGCCCCGGACCAGGTGTCCGTGAAGCGCCGACCGACGCCCAGCGTGTAGATGATCCAATCCTCCTCATAGGCGACCAGAGGGCGTCCGCCGGTCAAGGTGAGGTAGTTGGGGGGAGAAATGTCAAAGTCCGACCAGTCGACCCAATGGACCTGCCCGAACAACAGGGTATCCGCTGCGATCCCCGTCTGGAAATCCAAGGTAAGGGACTGCGGCGTATCGATGTCCGTGTCGGTCTCGTTCGTGCCCAGGGCGGTGCTGGACTCTTCGGTATCCAGATCGTGCGCGATAGCGGACCGGTAGGTCAGCGCAACACGCAAGGCGATATCGGGGACCGAATATGCCGCCCCGACGGTAAAGCCGTAGCCGAAGGACGGATCCGCATCGACATTGTAGTCGGACAGGAATGAAAGCGAGGCGTCAGCGTCGATGAACTGTACCACAGGCCCTGCATAGACCTTGACCCGATCGGTGACGTCATAGGCTAGAAGTGCGGTCGCGGCCACCGACACCAGTTCTGCGCCCGAGCCGCCGTAGACGTTGCGCACGTCCAACGGGCTGGCTGATGTCCCGGTCGGGTAGGAGCTGTTTGCCCCAAGCGGCTGATTGATGATCAGCGCATAGGAAAGTTCGTCGGTGATATCTGCCTTGAAAGCCGCTCCAAGGTTGAAATAGTTGTCCAGCAGATCGCCCGTGTTTCCGCTCAAGGTGGCGCCCGCGCCGGGAAATCCAGGGGGAATTACACCGTCATCCCCGTCCAATTCCGGCAGAACGAAGCTGCCGCTGAACTCAAGATAGGTATTGTCCTCGAACAGGATCGAGACACTCGGAATAGCACGTTCAAGACCGCCGGCAAGTGCTGCGGAGCTTGAGCCTGCCACCGCCAGGGCAATCGCCCCTGCAATTTTGAAATTCATGATGTCCTCCCATCGGAAACGGAGCATGTGTTTTTGTTGTCGAACCGCTTTATCAGAGGATGATACCCTGTAACCAATTACGCCGCGTCACCTTTTTTGGTGCGCGGCGTTGGTGTCACATTTCGGCAATACCCCGCGACCACGGGGCACGAGTGTCAGGATGTCATCGCATCGAGCGAGGTTTGCAAGATCGCTTCGGCTTCGGATTTATCGCCCCATCCGATGACTTTGACCCATTTGCCCTCTTCCAAATCCTTGTAGTGTTCGAAGAAGTGTTTGATCCGGTCGCGGGTCTTCTGAGGCACGTCCGACAGGTCTTGGATCCCCGCCTGGAACGGATCAACCTTTTCGACGGGGACGGCGATGAGCTTGTCGTCCATGCCGCCATCGTCTTCCATTTTCAACACGCCAACCGGTCGGCAGCGAATGACCGATCCCGGCAGTAGCGAGAAATCGTTCAGCACGAGTACATCTGTGGGGTCCCCGTCTGCATGCAATGTATTCGGTACGAAGCCGTAATTGCAGGGGTAGAACATCGGTGTATTGACCACACGATCCACAAATACCGCGCCCGACTCCTTGTCGATCTCGTATTTCACCGGGGCGCCGCCACCCGCTCCGCCCGGGATCTCGATGACCACATTGATGTCGTGCGGCGGATTCTTACCGGCGGGTATTTTGTCGATGTCCATATGGGTCCATTCCTATCAGGTTATTTTTCGGGCCGCTTAGCATGGTTGCACCGGTGCGGAAAGGGGTGTGATGCAGGCGCGGGCGTCGGGGTCGGCAGCAGATGCGGCGATTTGGCCATCGGCGTTACCCGGCGACTTTTTGCCGTGTCGGTGCGCTGCGCTGTTCAGCGAAGATATTCATGAGATTGGCGCCCAAAACGAGCGCCGCGCCGGCAAACACCGGCCAGTCCAACGGCTCGGCATAAAGGAAGTATCCCACAACGGCGACAAGGGGCAGACGCAGAAACTCCATCGGGCTTACAATGGATGCTGGCGCCAGGGAGAGTGCGTTTGTGATGCACCAGTGGCTGAACAGACCACACATCCCCACAATTGCCAGAAACGGCGCGGTTGCGGCAGTTGGGGCGGCGACATCGCCATCGTACCCGGCGGTAAGGATCCCGAACACCGACTGCATCGCGACCAGCCAGAACAGTATGGACGTGACGCTTTCGGTGCGCGAGAGGATCTTGGTGGTCAGAATGGCCCCGGCAAAGCCGAAAGCGGCCAGAATTGCAGTGATCACGCCGGGGCTGATGTCGATCGTGCCGGGGCGGGCGACGATCAGAATGCCCAGAAACCCGATGCCAGCTGCCAGCAGCCGGATCATCCGCCATCGCTCACCCAGCACCACTGGCGCCAGCAGGGCGACCCACAATGGCGTCGTAAACTCCAACGCAAAAAGCTGGCTGAGAGGGATCAGGGCGACAGCATAGAACCACAGATTTTGCCCTGCGAAGTGAAAGACGTTGCGGATCAGGTGAAGCCGGATCAGCCCGGTGCGGATCTGGCCGAGCGTTCCCGCCGCATACGCAACCGCCAGAACAATCGGAACCCCCAGAAGCGAGCGGTACATCATGATTTCGAAGGTGTCGTGATGTGCCGACAGTTCACGTCCGGCGACGGCCATCAGCGTGAATGAGAGCATCGCCCCTGTCATATAAAGGGCGGCGATCAAAGGGCGGGAGCGTGGTTCCATGGCTGCTCCCTTGTGCCCTTTCCAGGGGCCGGGTCAAGGGCATCGCGGAATCGGTTGAAGCGCGAGGATGCGCAGCCTAGGGTCTGCGCCATGGTTCTTCGCCCAATTCTCTTGCTCTGGATTTTGTCGGTTGGCGTCGCGGCGGCGCAGAGCGTGCAGATGGCAGCGCTCAATCCCCAGTCCGCACGGCTTATTCGCGATGTCGTCGTTGCGGCCGAATCGCGCTTTACAAAGCTGCCCAAAGTGCGTCTTACCTCCGATCTTGGGCGCGCGTGCAACGGGCCGTCCGCCAACCGGATGATCCAGTACTGCACCGATCAGAATGTGATATTCGTGGCCGCGGATCTTGCGGATGTCGTGAGTTCGGCCGAGGCGGCCGCTTATATGGTGGCGCATGTTTATGGCCATGCCGTTCAGGTTCGTCACGGGCAGGCCACCATTGCGTTGCGCGCCATCCGCGCCGAGCCCGCGCGCGAGGGCGCGTTGCGTGGCATGGTCACGCGCCAGGTCGAGTGTATTGCCGGTGTGATTTACGGACAGGTGATGCCCAAGACCGCATTGAGCGCGCTTTTCGCGGCCGAACCGTTCACCGGCAGCCATTGGGGCAGGACGCCGTTATCGGGTGGTCCGGCGGTCAGTATCGGGTTGTCGGCGCGCGACGAATGGTTTCAGCGCGGTCAGGACGCGAATGATGTCGCCGCCTGTGGCGTGGGCGATATGGGAGTTGAGCCGCTTCTGCGGGCGCGCCGCTGACGGCTTGTGGCGGATCCGTCCGGGCCCCGCAGCGCAAGAGGGTGGAATGACCTGCTCCCTCCACCGCGTGTCCCGTTGACCAGCGGTGCAAGAGCCCGCGCGCAGATTACATCAGCGACCCAATAAGGTGTTTCGATACGACTGCAGTTCTGCGACTGCATCGGTCTGGAAGATGGACACACCCGCAGCCATGAGCGCACCCCAGACGTCCTGTGGTGCAACGCGCGCACGGCTGTCGCTCAGCTCGCAGCATGCGACATCATCAAGCGTATTGACCCAGACCGCCAGCCCGGAGGCGCGGAAGGCCGCAGCGCGCCGCCCGATGACCTGCAGTGCGTCGAATTTGGTCTCTACCACAGCTGCGTCCAGGCCGGACAGTATCGCAAGCAGATCATCGGCAGTATCCTCGCGAAAGCGGGTCTTGGGCATGACCATAACGCCGTACGCACGTTGCAGGTCCTCAAGCGTTGCGGCCTCCTGCGCTGATTGCACATCAATCTTAATGTCCACATGGTCCGCCATTCCACTGCTGCGGATCTGCGCCGCAACCTCGGGCATATGCGCCACATCCTTTACGTCAACATCCAGGTAAATGCGTCCCCGTGCGGCATCGAGCGCCGCCTCAAGGCTCGGGATCATCTGATCCGTCGTGGGTCCCGAACCGTCACGGTCCCTGAGAAGGATGGCTGATAGATCTGTCCAAGGGAGTGCCTCGGCAACCTCGTCGCGGCCAGCGACGCGTGTCAGGGTTCGGTCATGCATCAGGAAAAACACACCGTCGCTGGATTTCTGTACATCGATCTCGGCAATTTCCACGCCCAGGTCTGCGGCCGCCCCGATTGCTTTGATGGAGTTCTCTGGGGCGTTGGACCAGTCTCCGCGATGCGCTACGATTGCAGGCTCGTCAAAGCCATCGGACAGAAAACTGCGGTAGGGTTTCATCGTAGGTCTCGGCTGTGCAGGGAAGGGTTGGCGGTCAGTTATCAAACCCTAGTGCAAGAACCGCGGAAAGAGAACGCCGCGTGATGGCCGACGTGGGCCCGCGTTTGGAACGAGTCTGGGGCGCGGGATCATATCTTTACCTGTCATGCGCGATCACATTGTCCTGCAGGAAGTCGCGGATATCCAACGTGTCTTTCTCGTCCATGGAAACATAGACCAGCGCCATATTTGTGCGCTCGGTCACCATCTCACCCGGGAACGGCAAATAGCTGAGCTCTCGCGATCCAAACGAGGGTGAGGCCGTACCGACTTGCCATTCAGTCCTGAGCTGTACGTCCACCAGCTTGAGCGTCTTCGCACCCCCCGCGCCCGGTCGTTCAAACGGAACACCGGCGAGGCGCAGGTACGAGGTTTTGTCGGCGGCCTGCACGAACCCATCGATAAACTGGGTCGCCAGCGTCTTGAGTGCTGCAGCGTCGTCGGAGGGGTCCATATGGCTGTGCAGGTGATCGAACTCGGGATGGTTATGGCCCGAGCCGGGATGCGCATCGGCGTTGTGGGGGTCGTCATGTGGCATTGGACCACCTTTTGCCGTCGAAAGCCCCATGCGGTATCGAGACCGGTTTGTCGATATGGGTTTTATGGGCCCCCAGCTTTCCACCTGCCACAAGCGAGCCCAGAACGTCTACGATCACGCGGGTGCCCATCAGTGCGGTGATGTCAGATGTGTCATAGGGCGGCGAAACCTCGACCAGTTCCATCCCGCAGATGCCCTCGGCCGCAACCTTCGACGCGAGCGCAAGCGCTTCACGCGGGAGGAACCCGCCGGGCTCGGGCCAGCCGGTGCCGGGGACGAAGCCGCAGTCGATGCTGTCGATGTCAAAGGACATATAGACCATATCAACACCGTCCCATGCCATCTCGAGCGCCATTTCCGCTGTCTTGTCGATCCCCATCGCCTCCATGTCGGACATGGTGATGATGTTGGTCTCCCGTTCCCGCGCAACCTTGACCGCCTCGCGCGGGACCTGCCATCCTCCGATACCTACCTGTACCAGGTTTCGGGCCGGTACATTTGGCAGGTTTGTAGAATGAAACCAGGGGGTTGTGTGCATTCTCTCATCCAGATCCTTCTCCTGGATATCGGCATGCCGATCAAAGTGTACGATACCGATTTTTTTGGACGTGCATTCGGCGATGCCGCGCACGCAAGGAAAGCCGATCGAGTGATCGCCGCCGATCATGATGGGCAGCGAGCCGGAGGAAAACACATGGCTGACCGCGCGGCTGATCTGGTCGAAGCTCTTTTCGATGTTCGCCGGAATCGTAAAGACATCACCGGCGTCGCACAGGGTCATCTGTTCCCGCAGGTCGATCCCCATTTCATAATTGTAGGGGGTATAGAGCGCCGATATCTTGCGCAGACCCTGGGGGCCAAAGCGCGTTCCCGGGCGGTACGTGGTGCCGCCGTCGAACGGGATGCCCAGCACGGTTGCGTCGTAGTCGGATACTTCGGTCACATCCTCGGCGTAGGGGGCTTTTAGGAACGTGTTGATGCCCGCGTAGTGGGGCAGTTCGCCCCGCGCGAAGGTTGGGATCGATTTATCCTCGATGCTGTCGGCGCCGGTCAGACCCATGCGCAGCGCCCAGCGCCGTTCCTCGTCCCAGCGGCCCTCGGGGATGTCGGCTTCCGCCTGCATGGCTTTCCAGCCACGCAACTTGCTCAGGTCCGGATGGTGAAGCCGCAGCTCGGCACGCTGGTTATCGCGTGGATGGTGCGAACGCGTGCGCTCAGGCGGGCCGAAGTGCATGAGTATCCTCCTGGAGTTGCTGAAAGGGGACGCCGCCGTCGCGGGCATCGAAATCATAGGTGATGGTGGCGCCATAGGCATCCGGTTGGGTTGGGTCCCAGCGTGGTTTATCAAACACGATGACGCGGTCGCCCAGTTTGAACCCTTCTTCAAGGTCATGCGTGACCATAAAGACCGTCATTCCGGTCTCGGCCCGAAGTTCAAGGAGGAAATCATGCATGTTCAACCGGGTGCCGGGATCAAGCGCGCCAAAGGGTTCGTCCAGCAAAAGGACTCTGGGCTTGGCGGTCAGCGCCTGGCCAATGGCGAGGCGTTGTTGCATGCCGCCCGAGAGTGTTGCCGGGTACTGATCGGCAACATGGATCAGGCCGCAACGGTTGAGCGTTTCATCCGCACGCGCGCGCGCCGCCCGGGCCTTCGCGCCGAAGAACCGGCCCCAGGGGCGCTGAAACGCTTCGCCCGCCACCACATTGTCGCGGACGGTCAGGTGCGGAAACACGGAATACCGCTGAAATACGACGCCCCGCTCCAGACCCGGTTCGGTGGCGGGCGGGTTGCCGTCGATACGGATCGTTCCGCGTGTGGGCCGCTCCTGCGCCAGCAATAACCGCAGAAAGGTGGATTTTCCGCAGCCTGACGCACCGACGATGGAGACAAACTCACCCTCATCCGCTGTGAGATTTACACGCTCAAGAATAGGCCGCGCGCCATAGGTCTGAAAGATGTCCCGGGCCTCGACAAAGCTCACAATCCGGCCTCCGTCCATGGGAAGGCCTTGCGCGACAGGGTCTTGAGCAGCCAGTCGATCACAAAGGCAAGCAGGGTGATCCAGATAACGTACGTCAGGATCACATCCATGGCCAAGTAACGGCGCACCAGAAAGATGCGATAGCCCAGCCCCTGATCGCTGGCGATGGCTTCGGCCGCGATCAGGAACAGCCAGGCGGGCCCCAGTGACAGCCGAATGGCCTGGATCAGCCGGGGCATCAGCTGCGGCAGTCCAACGCGCAAGATGATCACCCAGGTCGTCGCGCCCAGTGTTTCGGCTTTGACAATCTGCTCACGGGGGATCTCGAGCGTGCGTCCGCTCAGGTCACGGATCAGAAACGGCAGAATGCCAACCACGATCAGCACCACTTTCGAAACCTCTCCCAGCCCGAAGACGATAAAGAGAATGGGCAGCAGGGCCAGTGGCGGGATCATCGACAACACTGCCACAAAGCCTGCCAGTGTGGCGCGTATATAGGGAAGCAACCCGATCAAAAGACCGAAGATCACGCCAACGACGGCCGAAAGTCCGACCCCGATCAGCAGCCGCCTCAGACTGGCGGCGGTATCATACCAAAGCAGGATGCGCCCGGTGCGCCGGTCGCCTTCGGTAAACAGCCGCTGCGCCGTTTCCCAGACCGTAGAGGGGGCCGGCAGCAGCTTATCCGACGGATTTTCCAGCAGCCGGTAATACGAGGCAACGGCATAAGCGACGAACACAAGCGCAAAGGGCAGGGCCGTCAGGAACGCCCGTAACGCCGGACCCGGCAGTCGATTGATCAAGCGCATGTCTGGCTCCGGCGCCACGCCCGGCCCGACGTGCGGGCGCGGGCGTGTGCAATCGCTGTTTACAGCGCGCCGTCTGCGGCCATCTGCATATACGTGGTGTCATAGCGGAACATGACATTGCCGCTATCGCCGGTGACCGTGCCATCTGGATACGCCACCCCGACGAAATCCGGCGAGGGCGCGCCCTCGCCCAATATTCCCTTGTCGAACAGAAACCCGGCCACAGTCGTCATGGTTGCGGGCAGTTCGGCACTTTGGGCAAAGGCCACGGCCTCGGCCGGATCGTAGAACATTTGTGTGGAGGCCAGCTGTGCCTTGTACCCCTGCAGATCGGTCCCCGAGGCTTCGGCCATGGCCGTAAGCGCCGCTTCGTCTCCGGCGGCCATCAGCCCCATCACCTCATACCATGCCCCGGCAACGGCTTTGCCGAAATCCGGGTTGGCGGCGAGCGTTTCGGTATTGACCACCATCAGGTCGATGATCTCGCCCGGTATGTCGGCGCTGTCGAACAGTTTGTTTGCCCCGGGTTGCGCCATGATCTCGGACACCAACGGGTTCCAGGTCACGACGGCCTGAACATCGTCTGTCGCATAGGCGGCGATCATATCGGCGTCCGAGGTATTGATGACCCCGTCAAGGTCCGCCTCGCTGATCCCCGCGCTGTCGAGCGCGCGCGCGAGGAGGTAGTGGGAGACCGACAGTTCAACCAGATTGACCGGCTTACCGGCCAGGCCTGCGATATCTCCCTCGCCCTTGATAATGAGCGCATCGTTCCCGTTTGAGAAATCGCCAACGATCAGCGCCGTGGTATCGACGCCGCCCCCGGACGGGATCGACAGGGTGTCCATATTCGTGGCCGAGACACCATCGAATGCGCCGGCCGTGTATTGATTTATCGATTCCACATAGTCGTTGATCTGAACGATCTCGACGTCGATGCCGTATTTGTCGGCCCATTTGTCCATGATGCCGCTGTCCTCAAGATAGCCCCAAGGCATCCAGCCGACATAGATCGACCAGGCAAGACGGAATTCGGTTTTCTCCTGGGCCGCGGCCGGAGCCAGACTGGCGGCAGCGACAGCACCGGACAGGACAGCGGTTCTTAGAAAGCTATGCATGTTCATCGGGATCCCCCGTATTGATCGGTTCCGCCGAACGAGAAGATCAACCGCTGGCGGAACATAAAACTCTGGCGCGGTAGAACCTGCGCAGTAGTTCTCCCGGGTTTTTGCCCCGCCGTGTACCGCGCTGGAGTTAGCCAACCCGGCGGCCCTTCTTGGACCAGACCCCCTTTTTCGGGGCGGAACCCTAAGTGCCCTGCATCTTGAAAAGAGCGGGTGGGGCCGGAAACGGGAAGACAATCTTGGATCGGTGTGGTCACGAACTGATCCACTGCACAATTGCTAGGCGGAATTCCGCAACGGCGATCAGAAATTGGTCACTGGCAGATGCAGCAATGCCTCTACCGGTTTTCCGACCATGTATTCGGCAGGGGGATGTCGGATCTTGCTCGGCCGAATAGTCGGCACAAGCGAGGCATCGGCGATTCTGCGACAGTTTCGGGCATCCGGCGGCGGGAGTCCTGCACGGTTCTGGCGGGCCGGTCCCGGAAACCTGAGCTGAGCGCGGGATAGGCGTTGCGCCACTCGAACGATCATCTTGGCGGAAGGGTGCTTAAAAAACGCGCAAGGCAGCAGGGTGACAGCCGCTGGAACGTCCGGCGCTTGACAGATCCACATCGTCGCAAGTGCACTTACCCGCGTAAGGGGTGCCCTCCGGGAGGGGCGCTATCAGGTTCTGGGGGTCCAATGGCGCAGCATGTATGCTTCATGCATCATGGGCTGCCGTGCGCGTCATTGACATGCACTGCCACCAATCGCTGTAGGGATGCGGCTGTTTTTCATGTGGGCTCCCGGGTCGCCCGACAAGGGTCGGCTTCGCAAGAAAAGTCCGCGTCCAAGCTGCTGTCGGCACCGAAAGAAGGTTCAGGGAACTGCCGGACACCGCCGCGTTTTGTCAGGCGCGGCAATGTAACAACAATGGGGATGTAAGATGTCTAAACTGATCACACCGGCCACTGGGCTGATCCAACGTCGTACCGTTCTGCGTGGCATGGGGGCGACGGGTGCGGCGCTGGCCGCACCGAACATTGTCCGCGCCCAGGATAGTGACAAGGTGCTTAATCTGCTGTGCTGGCCCGGCCACAACGATCCCGCCGTCATCGGTCCGTTTGAGGAAGCGACGGGGATCAAAGTGGTGGCCAAGGAGTATGTCGGAGGCGACAATATGGTGGCTCTGGTGAACCAGTCACCCGTGGGCACCTATGACGTCATCCTGTCGGATGCGGAGTTTGTGATTCAACTGCGCGACGGCGGTTTTATCGACCCGATGACCCCTGACGATTATCCGTTCGAGGACTTCTTCCCCGAGTTTCAGAAATTTCCCGGGCACTGGCTTGAGGATGAGCTCTATTCTGTAATCATCCGCTATGGCTTTCTGGGCGTGTCCTACCGCACCGACGTTCTATCGCGTGAGGATGTGGACAGCTACCAGATCCTTCTGGATCCCAAACTGACCGGTAAAGTCGGTTACTTCGACTGGTACCTCCCGTCCATGGGATGCCTGTCCTGCGGTGCGGGCAACATCGGACACCCCTATGACATCAACGACGAGGAATACGCCGCCCTGCTGGCGATGATGGATCAGGTAAAGGGGCAGAACGCCGGGTTTTATTCGATGGCCGACACGTTCTCTTCCCTGACCAACGGGGACGCGTCGATCATTCCGGGCGTGGGCGATTGGATCACGCAACTGCTGGCCGCGGATGGGGTGCCGGTGGACAGCTGGGTGCCCAAGGAAGGGGGGGTGCAATGGACCGAGTCCATGTGCATCGGCAAAGGATCCGCAAAACAGGACCTTGCCAAATCTTTCATCCAGTACATGACCTCGCCCGAAGGGCAGGCGCTGTCCGCAGTGATGCCGGCCTATAACGCCTCGATCCCGTCCAAGGCAGGCTGGGAGTTTCTGAACACGAATATGCCCGATGATGCAAAACGCCTCCGCATGACGTTTGAGGACGACAATGTCATGGACGATTATGCGCAGGGAAAGATCAACATCCGAAAAACCCCGGTTCAGCAGGAAATCGAGGACTGGACCGACGCCTGGGCGGACTTCAAGGCGTAGAAGGCGGCTGCGCGCGACCGGTCTGGTCCGGTCGCGCATCAAGGCGATCATGTGAGTACCCCGGCAAAATCAAACCGACGCATTGACGGTTTTGCGGCCTTTTGGGCGGCGCCGGCGTTGCTGTGGCAGTCCGCTTTTTTCGTTGTGCCACTCGGATTGTTGGTCGCCATGACCTTCTGGGTGGTCAAAAGCTATCGGCTGACCCCTGATTTCGTACTGCGCAACTGGGAGCGGATGTTCACCCGTGACTACTTCTGGACCGGCTATGTCTACACCTTTGAGCTGGCACTTCTGGTGGCGGTTCTGGCCAGCGTGATTGCCTTCCCGGCGGCGCATTACCTTGCCTTCAGGGCGCGGCCGTCGGTACGCCGCATCGCAATTTTCCTTTTGGTGATCCCGTTTTTCACCAGCTACCTGGTGCGGATCTACTCATGGAAGATCATCCTTTCATCTGAGGGTGTGATCAACGTGATGTTCGGCTGGGTCGGCCTGGGTCCGTTTGAGATGCTGAACAACGCCTTCGGCGCGGTGATCGGCTATCTCACCCTATGCCTCCCGTTGACAGTGATGATCCAGTACTTCGCCCTCTCGAACGTGGACCGCTCGCTGATCGGAGCGGCACACAACCTGGGATGCGGTGCGCTGCGGACAACGTTTACCGTGACCATCCCGGCGGCGCGGATTGGGCTGATCCTGGCGGCGACATTTGCCTTCATTCTGACGTTTGGGGACTATGTCAGTCCAGCGTATCTGGGCGGGGGAACCCCGCCGACCCTGTCGATCCTGATCGTCGATCAAACCAAATCCGGCAACCACTGGCCGCGGGCGTCGGTCGTGGCGGTGACCATGGTGGTGACGCTGATCACTGTCCTGTTTTCCGCGCTCTTTGCCGCGTATGGCCGCCCGGGTGCGCGCAGATGACAGGTCCGTCACGATGGCAGGCAATCTGGACGGGATGTGTCTTTGTGTTCATTCTTACACCGATCGCCTCGTTGGTGTTTTTCTCGTTCAATGCGGATCGGTTTCCCAGTCTTCCCTGGGGAGGCTTCTCGCTCAAATGGTATGTGGCGATTTTCGAGGATGTGTCGGTCCGCGACGGGTTCTGGCGCAGCCTGCGCGTCTCAAGCGTGGTGGCACTACTTGCGACGTTCATTGGGTTCGCGGCGGCCTACACCGACTATCGGTACAATTTTCGGGGCAAGTTGCCCTATCTGGCGATTGCCGCCCTGCCGCCAACGGTTCCGGTGCTGATTTTGGGGCTTGGCATGCTCTCGTTCTTTTCGATGGTGAACCTGGTCGGTACGCTCTATGCGGTCATCGCCGGTCATGTGGTGATCTGCGCACCCTTTGCCATGGCGCTGATCCGCATGCGGCTGGCCGATATGTCGCCCGACATCGAGCCTGCGGCTTGGAACCTGGGCGCAAGCCGCTGGACGACCATGTTTACGGTCACGATCCCCTGGTGCATGCCATCAATCTTTGCAGCGCTGGCGATCACGGCGGCGGTCTCGTTCGACGAGTTCATGATCGCCTGGTTTGTCTCGGGTCTGGAAGAGACACTGCCGGTGCGCATCCTGGCCCTGCTGCAGGGTCAGGTCAGTCCACGGATCAATGCCATCGGTTCGGTCGTCTTTTTCATTTCCATCACGCTGGTGGCCCTGGCCCAGCTGCTGGGTGGGCGCGCTGGACGGGGGACCTAAGGGCAGGCGATGGCGACACATATCCTCAACCTCAGCGATCTTGAGAAACGCTTTGACGATACGGTTGCCCTGCATCCGCTGACACTGGCCATCGAGAAGGGTGAGTTTCTCGCGATGATGGGTCCGTCGGGTTGCGGCAAGTCGACCAGTCTGCGCCTTATCGCGGGGCTTGAAGCGCCCACCGCCGGGCAGATACGGCATTGGGACCGGGATATCACCGCGCTGCCGCCGTGGGAGCGGGACATGCCGATGGTCTGGCAATCCTATGCGCTGTTTCCGTTCATGACGGTGCGCCAGAATGTTGAGTTCGGGTTGAAGCAAAAACGCCGACACACCACCGCGGATCGCAAACGCAAGGCCGCTGAATGGCTGGAACGTCTGGATATTCTGCCGATGGCAGAGCGCCGGGTCGATCAGCTCTCGGGTGGCCAGCGGCAGCGTGTTGCGCTGGCGCGCGCATTGGCGCTTGAGCCCGAGATCCTGCTGCTGGACGAGCCACTGTCAGCACTGGATGCGCATTTGCGGCTGCATATGCAGTCCGAGCTCAAGCGCCTGCATGGGGAACTCGGGATCACCTTCATATATGTAACGCACAGCCAATCCGAGGCATTTGCGATGGCCGACCGTGTCGCCATTCTGAATAATGGCCAGTTGCAGCAGGTCGGCCCATCGCGGGAGGTCTATCGCGCACCGGCCAATCGTTTTGTCGCTGAATTTGTGGGCGCGAACACGATCCTGACCGGCACAGCGGGCGCGGACGGGACAATAGACACATCCCTTGGCCGGTTCCGGGCGGCGGCAGGGCATCCGCCCACGCCGGGCAAACCCGTAACCTTCCTGGTGCCATCGAACCGCGTCGCGCTGGCGGCCACGGAACAGCCGGTCGAAAACCAGGTTTCGGCTACCCTTTTGACCGAGGAGTTCACCGGGTCCTTTGTCACCCTTTACCTGCTTCTGGCGGATCAAACGGAAATGAAGGTGCAGCTTCAGCAAGGCGACCTCGACAGTCTGAACCTGGAGATTGGCAGCACGATCTATGCAAACTGGCCGGCGGACGCGGCCTATGTTCTTAAGGAGGGGTAGCGCATGTCCATCGCGATAACGGGCGCTGAGATACTTGCATTGGACGACGGGAACGGCGCCAAACCATTTGTTGCAGATGTTTTGATCCAGGAGGACCGGATCGCCGCCATCGGTCCCGATCTGGACCTGTCGCAGGCCACGCAGGTTATCGACGGCCGTGGCAAACTGGTGATGCCCGGCTTGGTGAATGCACATATGCACTCGCCCGAAGCACTCTATAAGGGTCGCTACGACAACATGCCGCTGGAGGTTTGGATGCTCTACGCCTATCCGATCCTTGGTGCGCAGACCTTGTCGCCCAGAATGATCTACCTGCGAACCGCGCTCTGCGCGATCGAGTCCCTCAAAACCGGCACAACCTGCGTGACCGATGATGTCTACGAAAGCCCCGGGCAGACGTCTGAGCAGTTGGACGCTGTGTTTCAGGCCTATGACGACGTTGGTCTGCGCGCCACCATCTCGGGGCATGTGGTCGACCGGCCGTTTCTGGATACGATCCCGTTTGTGCGTGAGTGCGTCGGTCCAGAGCTTGCCGCCCAGGCGGATGCCCTGGGTGCAGCGGATGGCGACGCCTGGCTGGCCCATTGTCAGGATGCCTTTTCCCGCCTGCACGGCCGGTCAGCCCGTTTGAACTTCATGGTCGCACCGTCGGCCCCGCAGCGTTGCACGGTCGAGCTTATGCAGGCGGCGATGGATCTTGCCGAAACCTATGACGCACCGTTTCACACTCATATCCTGGAAACCAAGTTGCAAGCGGTCACCGGGGCTGAATTCTACGGCGAGACGCTGATCGCCTATATGCATCGGCACGGCCTTCTGAAGGCGCGTACCACCATAGCCCATTCGATCTGGGTAACCGATGCGGATATCGAAATGATGGGTGCGGCGGGCTGTTCCATCGCCCACAACGTGATCTCTAACCAGAAACTCGGGGCCGGTGTATCGCCGGTCCGCCGTCTGTTGCAGGCCGGTGTCAACGTCGGCCTGGGAACCGATGGCGTGTCCACGTCCGACACAACGCGCATGTTTGCAGTGATGCATGCGGCGGGGCTTATTCACAACGTCCAGACGCCCGACACATCCTACTGGCTATCCGCAGAAGAGGTGCTGCGCGCAGCGACAGTGGGTGGTGCGAAATCCGCATGTCTGGCCGACACCGGCACGCTGGAGGTCGGCAAAACGGCCGATATGCTGGTCATCGACCTTGCCACGGTCCCGTTCACGCCCCGCAACGATATCGCCAATCACCTGGTCTATTGCGAGACCGGTTCATCGATCGCGCACGCCATCGTCGGCGGCGAAGTGATGGCTGAGGAGGGCCGCTGTCTGCGCGTCGACGAAGCTGCCCTTCTGGCGGAATTGCGCGAAGAGATGCCGTCGTTTCTGGCGGCACATGCCGAGACAGAGCGTCTGAACCGTGCGTTCGAAGCCGGGTTCGCGAAAGCGCATCAGATGGCGAACATGCGGGATGTCGGCATGCACCGTCTTGGGCAAGAACCGGCGTGGCCGGGATGACGGTGCGTGTGGATGCCTTGACCTGGCCCGAGCTTGACGCACGCGTTAAGGCGGGTCCACCGGTGCTGTTTCTGCCGACCGGTGCGCTGGAACAGCATGGGCCACATCTACCGCTTGGAACCGATACGATGATCCCATCCATGCTTGCCGAGCGTGTGGCGGGCCGGATCAATGGTCTTGTGGCGCCCGCGCTGCCCTATGGCTACAAATCACAACCCAAAAGTGGCGGCGGCAATCACATGCCGGGATGCGCTGCGCTCGACGGCACCACATATACGCTTATGGTGCGCGACCTGATTTGCGACTTCGCGCGCCACGGACTGACCCGGATCGTGCTGTTCGACGGTCATATGGAAAATCAGATGTTCCTGACCGAGGCTTCGGACCTTGCGCTGAGGGATCTGAAATCCCAAGGCATCGATAGCACCCGGATCGTAAAGTTGGGCTATTGGATTTCCATCGACGCAGATCTTGAGGCGACGCTGTTCCCCGATGGTCTGCTGTCGTGGGAACTGGAGCACGCCGCTGTCATGGAAACCTCGGTCATGCTGCACCTGAGGGCAGATCTTGTGCGCCATGACCTGATCCCCGACCATCCCCCGGCCGCGTTCCCCTTGTATGATGTCTATCCCTTTGATCCAGCATCGGTCAGCCACTCCGGTGCGCTCTCTTCGGCGGCCAGCGCATCGGTGGCAAAGGGGCAGGCCGTGGTCGATACGCTTGTCCCCGCGCTTGCCAGGCAGATCGCAAGCGCCTTTGACCTGGACGCGCCGGGATGACCAAACCGATCCTGATGAATGCCTTTGTGATGAATACAGTGGGCCACCAGTCGCCCGGTCTGTGGCGGCACCCAAGGGATCAAAGCGGCAACTACCATCGTCTGAACCATTGGACGTCGATCGCACAAACATTGGAACGCGGGCTTTTTGACGCGATGTTTCTTGCGGATGTGTTTGGCGTCTATGATGTCTACGGCGCGGGTCCAGAGGCAGCCTTGCGCGGCGCTGTGCAGGTGCCTATCGGCGATCCATTCGTGCTGATACCAGCGATGGCGTCGGTCACACAGCACCTGTGTTTCGGGGTGACCGGAAACATCACCCATGAACCGCCACTGGCGTTTGCCCGGCGCATGGCGACACTTGATCATCTGACCAGCGGTCGCCTTGCCTGGAACATCGTGACCGGGTATCTGGCCAGCGCGGCCAAGGCCCAGGGCAAAGTGCGGATGTCAGCGCATGATGACCGATATGCGATCGCCGAGGAATTCGTGGATCTGGCCTACAAACTCTGGGAAGCCTCGTGGCAGGAGGATGCCGTTTGTCGCGACCGGACCAACGGGGTATTTGCCGACCCGGCCAAGGTTGCCTCGATCCACCATGAGGGGCCGTTCTTTCGGTTTGACGGCATCGCGCTGTCCGAACCGTCACCGCAGCGCACCCCGGTCCTGTTCCAAGCCGGTGCATCGAAACGCGGTCGCGATTTTGCCGCGCGCCACGCAGAATGCGTCTTTGTCGCCGGTCCCTCGGCCCAGGTGATTGCCCCATGGGTCACCGACATTCGACGTCGGGCTGCCGCGCACGGCCGGGAACCGGCGGACATTCTGGTGTTTGCCGAGGTGACGGTCATCCCCGGCGCAACCGATGCTGAGGCCCGGGCAAAGCATGCGGACTACCGTCAATATATCGACCATGCCGGCGCGTTGGCCATGGTCGGCGGCTGGACCGGTGTCGACTTTGACCCAATCGGTTGGGACGAGCCGATCCGCTACGAGGAAAACGATGCGCTCCGCTCGCATCTCGAAGCGATAACGACAGCCGATCCGGGAACAGTTTGGACAAAGCGCAGCCTTGCCGAATATGCCGGTATCGGTGGGATTGCCCCGGTGATCACCGGCGACGCCGCAGCCTGTGCCGATGCGCTCGTGTCATTCATGGAGGCCACGGACATCGACGGCTTTAACCTTGCCTATGCTGTCTGGCCCGAGAGCTTCGAGGATTTCGTGACCTACCTTGTGCCCGAATTACAGGCGCGTGGCCGCTATCGTACACAGTATCGTCCAGGGACGATGCGGGATAAGCTTTGGGCTAGGGGCCCGCGCCTCAGCCGACCGCATCCTGCGGCGGAGCGACGGGAGACGGCGATATGAGCCATGGGTATGAGACGGGGCGCCTTGATCTGCCCTTTGTCGGCATCGCCACATTCGGGAAGTATCCCTATGTTGCGGACTGGGACGCGATTGACGCGGATGTCGCGATCCTTGGGGCGCCGTTTGATTTCGGAACGCAGTGGCGTGCGGGGGCACGGTTCGGGCCGCGCGGGATCCGCGAGGCTTCGACTCTCTTTGCCTTTGGCCATGCCGGGGCTTATGATCATGAGGACGATGTTACCTATCTTGAGGCTGCGCGTATCGTGGATCTGGGCGATGCGGACATTGTACATACCGACACCGCCACAAGTCACCGAAACATCGAATTCGGGGTCCGGAAAATTCTGGCCGCCGGGGCAATTCCGGTGGTGTTGGGCGGCGATCACTCGGTCAATATCCCCTGCATCAATGCCTTCTCTGATGTCGGTCCGATCCACGTGGTCCAGATTGACGCGCATCTGGACTTTGTTGACGTGCGTCATGGCGTGCGCCATGGCCACGGCAATCCCATGCGCCGCGCGGCGGAACAGGATCATGTGACCGGCCTTAGCCAGTTCGGCATCAGAAATGTCTCGTCCACTGCGCGGGAGGGCTATGAAGACGCCCGGGCGCGCGGATCCGATATCCTGTCGGTTCGCCAGATCCGTGCGTTGGGGATCGCAGCGGTGGCGGACCGCGTGCCGACCGACACGCCACTTTATCTGACCATAGACATCGATGGATTTGACCCGTCGATTGCACCCGGAACGGGCACGCCCAGCCATGGCGGATTTCAGTACTACGAGGTGCTGGAGTTGATTGCGATCCTGGCCAAGCGCCAGCCGATTGTCGGGATCGATCTGGTCGAGGTGGCCCCCGACTATGACCAGACCGGAGGTACGGCGATCCTGGCGGCGCAACTGCTGCTGAACGTGATTGGTCGTATCCTGCATGCGGCGGCGCGGTGATGACGTTCCGTCCGCCTGCAACACCTGACCGCAACGCGCCGCGTTTTGCCGAAGTAGCCACGCTCTTGCGCGCACCCTTGGCGGACGGGCTGGAGGATGTGGATATCGGGCTGTTTGGGATCCCCTATGACGGGGCGCTGACCAACCGGCCCGGTGCGCGGCACGGCCCGCGCGAAATCCGCAACCAGTCTTCGCTGATCCGCGCGATCAATCATGCGACCCGGGTTGATCCCTTCGCGCTGACCAAGGTTCGCGATATGGGGGATGTCGCCTTTACCGCCATGTTCGATATCCCGGCCTCCCATTCCGAGATTGAGGCCTTTCAATCGGCATTGACCGGCGCTGATGTTCTGCCGCTTGGCTTTGGGGGCGACCACTCGGTGTCCCTTCCGCTCCTGCGGGCGGTGGCGGCGCAGGGACCTGTCGCACTGATCCACGTGGATGCCCATACCGATACATGGGACAGTTTCCAGGGCTCGAAGTTCAATCATGGCGCCCCGTTTCGGCGCGCGGTGGAAGAGCAACTGATCGACCCGGCCCGGACCATCCAGATCGGCATTCGCGGCACGCAGAACACGGCCGAAGGTTGGGACTACTCCGAGAGCCACGGAATGCGCGTGGTCTTTTGCGAGGAATTGCACGATGTCGGTCCAGCGGAAATTGCCAAGCAAGCTTGCGCGCTGGTCGGGGGGCACCCGGTTTACCTGAGCTTTGATATAGACAGCCTTGATCCGGTGTTCGCCCCGGGAACCGGCACGCCTGAAATTGGTGGACTGACGACCCACCAGGCGCAGGTTCTGCTGCGGGGGCTGCGTGGTCTGAACTACGTCGGCGCCGATCTGGTGGAGGTCTCACCGCCATTTGACACCGGGTCCGTCACCGCGCTTGCGGGTGCGGCACTCGGCTATGAAATCCTTTGCCTATTGGCCGAAAGCCGTGCGGGCGTGTGATCGCATCGCCCAAAGAATAAACACTTCCGCCTAGAACGTACAAATTACCGGCGCATTCGCACAAACGGCCGAAATTGTCGGGCTATCACCTCAACCATTGGGCGGACCCCCCGTAAGATCGCGAAAGAAATGGGGGAGTAACATGAATAGAATACATACGCGCGCACTTGCTTTACTGTCAGTTGCCGCTGCATCGATGCTTGGGCCCGGTCAGGCCCGGGCACAGGATACGATCAACTGTGTGTTTCCGTTCTGGTTCGGGTTCGCACCGGTGTTCGTGGCCGAGAAGAACGGTTATTTCGCTGAAGAGGATCTGACCGTCACCTGGGCATTCGACAACGATCGCGCCAATGTCTTGCCCGCGATTGAAACCGGGGCGGTGGACTGCACAATGCGGACCATTGGCGAAAGCATGGCCCGTCCGCGCACGCCTGAAACCTCGGGGACGATTATTGGCACCATCGATATCTCGATCGGCGCGGACGGTGTTGTCGCCGGTCCGGACATTGAGTCGGTCGAGGATCTTCTGGGCAAAACATTCGCCGGCGAAATCAATCACCCCGGAACAGTTCTGACACAGTATGCGCTGAATGAAATCGGCAAATCGGTGGCGGATCTGGACATCCGGCTGATTAATACGGACGATTCAATCGCGGTGTTCGAAGATGACAGCATCGCGGCTGTCGCGACCTGGGAGCCGATGCTCAGCCAGATTGTGAAGAACACCTCGCGCGCGGGGTCAAAAGTGCTGCTATCATCGGCCGACTACGAAGGGCTTATCACCGACATTATTCTTGTGCGAACCGAAGACTATCAGGCAAACCCCGAGAAATACGCAAAGTTCCTTCGCGGGATCTATCGGGCAATCGATGACTATATCGAGGACCCGGATGCCTTCATCGCCCTGTCCGCGCCTGAATTCAACGTGCCCGATGCCGAGATGAAAGAGGCGCTGGCCGGTGTGAAATACACAACCTATGAGGAGGCGATGGTGTACATGCCTCTGTCGGGTGACGGGAAGCTGCGTGAGGTCTTTGACGCCTTCAACGACATCAACATGTCGCTTGACCTTCAGGATGCGCAACTGCCGTATGCACCCTACATTGACGGCGCACTTTTGCCTGGTCTTTTCGAAGGTAAGACACGTTGAGACACTGACGTGTTCGGCTTTCGCACGTCGCTCCCCCGCCGGATCGAGGTTATGCTTGGGATGGCCGGGTTGCTCACATTCCTGCTGATCTGGCATCTGATGGCCATCTCGGGCTGGGTGAAAGAGCAATTTCTACCCACGCCATCTGCCGTTGTTCAGGCCTTCGGTCGCCTCTTCACCGAGAGTGGATTTGCCGGTGACATTCTGATTTCGGTCGGGCGGGTCTGGTTTGCCTTTCTCCTCTCGGTCATTGTCGCGGTCCCGCTTGGGCTGCTGATGTCGTGTTACCGGGCTGTCGGCGCATTTGTCGAACCCTTCGTCGATTTTATCCGCTACCTGCCGGTACCGGCGATGGTCCCGTTGCTGATCATCTGGTTCGGAGTGGGCGAGGCGTCGAAGATCGCC
>JBCCYF010000071.1:0-21655 GCA_039190275.1 Pseudomonadota bacterium
CGCCGGGGGTACATTGGACCTCACGGCCTCCGGGCGGTATGACGTCCATTTGTTGCGTGGAATGGAGGCAACCGATGGGTAACGCCCGCAGCACAGGCCAGATGCCGCTGTTGTCAGCCTGCTGGATTGCCGTTGCGGCACTCTTGCTGGCGGCCTGTACCCCAGAGGATCAGGACGCGGCTGCGCGCGAGGCAGCAAAGCGCACCGTAACCCCGATTCTGGCGGCGCGCTTTCCGGGGCTTCCGGTGACACCGGTGGCGAACTGCGTGATCGATAACGCAACTGCAGCTGAAATCATAACCCTGGCCACTGCAAGTGTGACGGGGGTGACCCCGGCCGCGCAACAGACCACGACGCAGATCTTGGCGCGGCCCGGGACCATTGACTGTATCGCCCGCCAGGGGCTGAGCGGGGCCCTGCTGTGACCGAAACGCCGCACACCCGGGTCGGAGGCTGCCTGTGCGGAAAGGTACGGTTCACCGCCAATGTGGTGCCCGAGGTTCAGGCCTGCCACTGCGTTCAATGCCAGCGGTGGACCGGCGGCGGGCCCCTGCTTACCGTTCGGGTGCATGAACTGGAGCTGTCCGGTGCGCAAGAGATCCACGCCTATCATCATAGTACATGGGGCGAACGGTCGGTGTGCCGCACCTGCGGGACATCCATTTACTGGAAGATGCAGGGTCGTCCCATCTCGTCGGTCGCGGTCGGACTCCTGGACGAACAGACGGGCTTGACCGTCACGGAAGAGATATTTGTCGACTACCGCCCGGCGTGGCTGAAACCGTGGCCCGGGGCCACCCAAAGTACCGAGGCAGAGCAGTTGGCCCAGCTTAGCGCGTTTTTGGAAGGAGACGGTGCATGACCACATTCGACAGCAACTGGGCCGCACGACAGGAAGCGATGCGTGCGGATGTGGCAAAGACCGGTCTGTACAGCGCGGATGACGAGCATTCCTCCTGCGGTGTCGGGCTGGTGGTGAGCATCGACGGTATGCCGCGACGCCAGGTGGTCGAGGCCGGAATAACCGCGCTCAAGGCAATCTGGCATCGCGGTGCTGTGGATGCGGATGGCAAAACCGGGGACGGGGCAGGGATCCATGTGCAGATCCCCGTGGCATTCTTCCGCGATCAGGTTCGTCGGACGGGACATGAACCCGGCGATGAGCTGTTGGCTGTCGGTATGGTGTTTCTGCCGCGCACCGACTTCGGTGCGCAGGAAACCTGCCGGACCATTGTCGAAACCGAAGTTCTGAGAATGGGGTACACCATCTACGGTTGGCGGCACGTGCCAGTTGATGTCAGCGTGCTGGGGGAGAAGGCCAATGCCACCCGGCCCGAAATTGAGCAGATCCTGATTTCGAACTCCAAGGGTGTCGAAGAGGAGCAGTTCGAGCGCGAACTCTATGTGATCCGGCGGCGGATCGAAAAGGCGGCGGCGGCAGCGCAGGTACAACAGCTCTACATATGCTCGTTGTCCTGCCGCTCGATCATCTACAAAGGCATGATGCTGGCCGAACAGGTGGCAGTGTTTTACCCCGACCTGACAGACGAACGGTTCGAGAGTGCCTTTGCGATCTATCATCAGCGCTATTCGACGAATACTTTCCCGCAATGGTGGCTTGCGCAACCCTTCCGGATGCTGGCGCACAATGGTGAGATCAATACGCTGAAGGGGAACGTCAACTGGATGCGCAGCCACGAGATCCGTATGGCCAGCGATGCCTTCGGCGACCTTCAGGAGGATATCAAGCCGATCATCGCAAGCGGTTCCAGCGACTCGGCGGCTTTGGATTCGGTGTTCGAGGTCATGGTGCGCGCCGGGCGCAGCGCGCCCATGGCAAAGACCATGCTGATCCCCGAAGCCTGGAGCAAGACGGCAACCAAAATGCCCGATGCCTGGCTGGACATGTACAATTACTCCAACGCGGTGATGGAGCCCTGGGATGGTCCCGCAGCGCTGGCGATGACCGATGGCCGCTGGGTCTGCGCCGGGCTCGACCGGAATGGCCTGCGCCCGATGCGCTATGTGGTCACCGGCGACGGTCTGGTCATTGCCGGGTCAGAGGCCGGGATGGTCCCGGTTGATGAAATGGCGGTGCTGGAAAAAGGTGCCTTGGGGCCGGGCCAGATGCTGGCTGTCGACATGACCGAAGGGCGCCTGTGGCATGACGTCGAACTGAAGGACATGCTGGCCGGGCAGAAACCGTTTGGCAAATGGGTCGGCGCCATCACGAACCTGGAAGAGAGCTTTGCCGACGTTTCCGAAGCGCCGGTGTTCGAAGGTGCGGAATTGCGCAAGCGGCAGTTCGCAGCGGGCTATTCGATCGAGGATCTTGAAACCATCCTTGCTCCGATGGCGGAGGACGCCAAGGAGGCGATCGGCTCGATGGGCGATGATACGCCCGCCGCCGTGCTGAGTGAACAGTACCGGCCGTTGAGTCATTTCTTCCGGCAGAACTTCAGTCAGGTGACCAATCCGCCGATTGATCCACTGCGGGAGCACCGGGTGATGAGCCTGAAGACACGTTTCGGGAACCTCAAGAACGTGTTGGATGAAGACAACTCACAAACCGAAATTTTGACGCTCGACAGCCCTTTTGTGTCGAACGGACAGTTTGCTGAGATGCTGCGGAGTTTCGGTGAGTATGTGGTCGAAATCGACTGCACCTATGCACTTGCGGCAAAGGGCAATGCATTGCAGACAGCCATCGAAGAGATCCGGTTGCAGGCCGAGGATGCTGTACGTTCTGGCGCACAGCACGTGGTGATGTCGGACATGGGCCAAAACCAGGATCGTGTGGCCCTTCCCATGATCCTCGCCACGAGCGCCGTGCACTCCTGGCTCACCCGCAAGGGGTTGCGGACGTTCTGCAGCCTGAATGTGCGGTCCGCTGAATGTATGGATCCGCATTATTTTGCCGTGCTGATCGGCGTGGGCGCGACCACCGTGAATGCCTACCTTGCCGAGGATTCGCTGGCCAACCGGATCGAACGGGGCTTGTTGGCGGGTGATCT
The DNA here is from genome assembly GCA_039190275.1 of Pseudomonadota bacterium. Lineage (GTDB taxonomy): Bacteria > Pseudomonadota > Alphaproteobacteria > Rhodobacterales > Rhodobacteraceae > Halovulum. Next base: position 3,015 of record JBCCYF010000071.1, read on the forward strand.
GAAGTCCGCCGTGGCCAGGTACCGCGAGGCAATAAACCAGGGTCTGTTGAAAATCATGTCCAAGATGGGGATTTCCGTGATCTCCTCCTACCGTGGCGGCATGAATTTCGAGGCTGTGGGCCTGTCGCGCGCCATGGTCAACGAGTATTTCCCGGGCATGCCCAGCCGCATCAGCGGGATCGGAACCGTGGGGATCCGCAAAAAGGCGGAGATGGTACACGCCCTGGGGTGGCGGCAAAGCGCAGACGTGCTGCCAATCGGCGGGCTGTACAAGGCCCGGCGATCGGGTGAGACGCATGCATGGGGGGCACAAGCCATGCATGTGCTGCAAAGCGCCTGTGACCGGGCAAGCTACGATCTGTTCAAACAGTATTCCGAGGCAATGCGATCTGCCCCGCCGATCCATTTGCGCGATCTGCTGGACTTCAAGCCGGGGCTTTCGCCCATTCCCGTTGAGGAGGTCGAGAGCATCACCTCGATCCGCAAACGCTTTGTCACGCCGGGCATGAGCCTGGGCGCGCTGAGCCCCGAGGCGCATAAAACGCTGAACGTCGCGATGAACCGGATCGGGGCCAAGTCCGACTCAGGCGAGGGCGGCGAGGATCCGGCTCATTTCCACCCCGAGCCCAACGGCGACAACCCAAGTGCCAAGATCAAGCAGGTGGCCAGCGGGCGGTTCGGTGTCACCGCCGAATACCTGAATCAGTGTGAAGAGCTTGAGATCAAGGTTGCCCAGGGCGCGAAGCCGGGCGAAGGCGGCCAGCTGCCGGGGATTAAGGTGACCGATTTGATCGCGCGCCTGCGCCACTCGACGCCCGGGGTGACCCTGATCAGCCCACCGCCGCACCATGATATCTACAGTATCGAGGATCTGGCCCAGTTGATCTACGATCTTAAGCAAATCAACCCCAGGGCCAAGGTATGTGTAAAGCTGGTCAGCCAGTCGGGCGTTGGCACAATCGCCGCCGGGGTGGCCAAGGCCAAGGCGGATGTGATCCTGATCTCGGGTCACAATGGCGGTACCGGGGCCAGCCCGCAAACCTCGATCAAGTACGCAGGGCTGCCCTGGGAAATGGGGATCACCGAAGCGCATCAGGTTTTGGCCATGAACAACCTGCGCGACCGGGTCACACTGCGCACCGATGGCGGCCTTCGGACCGGGCGGGATATCGTGATTGCTGCGATGATGGGTGCCGAGGAATATGGTATCGGCACCGCCGCGCTGATCGCGATGGGCTGCATCATGGTCCGACAGTGCCAGAGCAATACCTGCCCCGTCGGTGTCTGCACGCAGCGCGACGACCTGCGCGAGAAGTTCACCGGCACGGCGGATAAGGTTGTTAATCTGATCAGCTTTTACGCACAGGAAGTGCGCGAGGTGTTGGCCAGCATCGGCGCCCGGTCGTTGGATGACGTCATCGGTCGCGCCGATCTGCTCAGTCAGGTCAGCCGGGGCTCGGCGCATCTTGACGATCTGGATTTGAACCCGCTTTTGATCAGCGTCGATAGCGAACTGGAGGTCGTCTATGATCGGGTGAAGCCGCGGCAAGTTGTGCCCGATACACTGGATGCGCAAATCGTCAAGGATGCCGAACCCTTCTTCAAGGACGGTGAGAAGATGCAACTCAGCTACTCGGTCCAGAACACGCATCGGACCGTCGGCACCCGGGTTTCGAGCCAGATCGTCAAACGGTTCGGCATGCGCAACGCGCTGATGCAAGACCATCTGACGGTGAAACTACAGGGCTCTGCGGGGCAATCGCTGGGTGCCTTTGGCGCGCCGGGCCTGAAAATCGAGGTTTCGGGGGATGCGAACGACTATGTCGCAAAGGGCCTGAGCGGCGCGACAATCGTCGTGCGCACACCGCTTGGCTCGCCCCTGATCGCGTCCGAGAATACGATCATCGGCAACACAGTGCTCTATGGCGCGACAGACGGGTATCTGTTTGCCGGTGGTCGCGCAGGCGAGCGTTTTTGCGTGCGAAACTCCGGCGCAAAGGTGGTCGTCGAGGGGTGTGGCTCTAACGGCTGCGAGTACATGACCGGCGGTGTGGCGGTCATACTAGGCTCAATCGGCGACAACTTCGGTGCCGGGATGACGGGTGGTATGGCCTTCCTCTATGATCCTGACCGCGCCGCCGAGGAGCGGCTGAACGCCGATACAATTGTGACCAGCAGCCTGGCATCCGCCCATTGGGAAGCGGTGCTGCGCGACCTGATTGTCGCGCATCTGGAGGAAACCGGCAGCGCCCGTGCCAAGGAGATTCTGCGCCACTGGAATGAAGAACGTGCCAATTTCCTACAGGTCTGCCCCAAAGAGATGTTGCAGCGGCTGGAACATCCGCTCAGCGAACAGCCGGCAGCCATGCCCGCGGAGTAGTCGCCAATGGCGCGGTTCATCTATCTGACCCATCCGCAGGTGCGGATGGACCCATCAGTGCCTGTGCCGCAATGGGGTCTAAGCGACGAGGGGCGTACACGTTGCGTGGCTGTGGCCGGGCGATTGACGGACGTGGGGCGGGTCGTCTCCAGCCGCGAGCGCAAGGCTGTTGAAACAGCTGAGCTTTTGGCCGCGGGGCGGCCGTTTGATACGTTTGAGGATCTTGGCGAGAACGACCGGAGCGCCACCGGCTTTCTGCCCCAAACTGAGTTCGAAGCGATGGCCGACCTGTTCTTCGCCAAACCGGAGGAAAGTGCCAAGGGTTGGGAGCGTGCGGTGGACGTTCAGTCGCGGGTCGTGGCACGCCTACAGTCCTTGATCTCGGAACACACGGCAGTGGCCGCCGAAACCGCTCAAGACGCAACCGTGCCACAGCGACCGGGCCACCTTGTGGTCTGCGGCCACGGCGCGGCAGGCACGCTTGCGTACTGCTACTTCGCCGGATTGGCGATCGACCGGCGCCATGACCAGATGCCCGGTGGTGGCTGTTTCTTCGACATGGAGCTTCCGCACACAAAGCCCTCTCAGGGGTGGCGGCGGATGGAAAGCCTCTGACCCGCGTACTTCTCTGGACGGCTTTGCGCGGGCTCCGCGAACCGTTTCGCTGGGTCATGCGACCCCGGTACTGGGTTTCCCGCGGGCTCAGGATCCTTATGCTAGCGGGATTATTGCTGATTTTGGTCATTGCCGCGTTGCGCGTCGTTCCACCGCCGATCACGCACACCCAATGGAGCGAGGCCAATCGTCTGGGCAGCATCAAGCGCGAGTGGGTCGCTCTGTCCACATTGCCACGGCATGTCCCGTTGAGCGCGATGGCGGCGGAGGATGCGAACTTCTGCCTGCACTGGGGGTTCGACATAGCTGCCATCCGGGCGGCGATTGATGCCGGCGCCCGGCGCGGTGCCTCGGGGATCTCGCAACAGACGGCAAAGAATGTGTTTCTGTGGCAAGGCCGAAGCTGGATCCGCAAGGGACTGGAGGCCGGGTTCACCGTGCTCATTGAAGTCCTTTGGGGCAAAAGGCGGATCATCGAGGTGTATCTCAACGTGGCCGAGTTCGACACCGGCGTGTTTGGGATCGAGGCCGCCGCTCTGCACCATTTCGGCGTACCGGCCGCGCGTTTGACCCCAACCCAGGCGGCACGCCTCATGGCGGTCTTGCCGGACCCAAAGGGACGCTCGGCCGTGCGGCCCGGACCGGTGACACAGCGCGTAGCGCGCCGTGCAGCCGCCGGGGCGCAAACGCTTGCCGTGGACGGTCGCGGCACATGCGTGGACGGTTGAAGCCAGGGTGACCTGGCACATCCGCCCGCCCGGTTCGGTCCGGGTTCCGGTGATTTTTCAATAGTCTCTGTTAATTTCTCGGACGTATTTCGGCCCTAACTTGGTCGCTATGCGACGATAGCGCCGTTGGGTGGAAGGAGCCGTATGAGATGCGATTGACCAGGAATTCCGGCGATTTGCGGCATATCCCCTACATATCGCAATATGAGGCGTGCTGGTTGCAAGCGCCCACAGCTTGGGTCAAATAGGACAATGCGACGTCTATATCACCAACCACTTTCCCCATTTTGCCGCAAGATCCGGCTGGTGCTGGGCGAAAAGAAAATAGAGGTCGAGTTGGTCGAGGAAAAGCCGTGGGAACGGCGGATGGACTATCTGCGCCAGAACCCCAGCGGCAAGGTCCCGATGCTTAGGATTGACGGACTTACACTGGCCGAGAGCCCCGCGATATTCGAATACCTGGAGGAGGTGTATCCGGATCCGCCGCTGTTGCCCCAGTCCCCCGCCGCGCGGGCTGAAGCGCGGCGGTTGTCGAGTTGGTTCGACGACAAGTTCCATCATGAGGTCACCGCCAACCTATTGTATGAGCGCGTGAACAAACGCTTGTCGCGCAGCGGCCATCCCGAAAGCAGCCGCATCAAGGATGGGGCGCGCAACATCAAGTACCACCTCGACTACATCGGGTGGCTGATGGAGGGGCGGCGCTGGCTTGCAGGTGACGAGATGTCGATCGCGGACTTCTCGGCAGCCGCACAGCTTTCGGCCTTGGACTATATCGGCGATGTGGACTGGTCCCGCAATGAGGCGTTGAAGGACTGGTATGCCAAGGTAAAATCCAGACCTGCATTCCGGTCAATCCTGGCAGATCTGGTGCCGGGGTTTCAGCCGCCGTCGCATTACTCGGATCTGGACTTCTAGGCGCCGTGCCCGTGGCCCGACGTCTTGAACTGGGCAAAGGGCGGGGGCCCTGAACGATGTCTGCGGAACTTAAGGACGCGCTAGAGCGGCAGGCAAGGGCCGAGGGGTTTTCGGGTTTCGGTGTCTGCGCCCCGGATGCGATCCCGCAGGCCGCGGAACGTTTGCGCGCGTTTCTTGAGGCAGGTCGACACGGTTCGATGAGCTGGATGGAACATCGAGAAGCCTGGCGCGGGGATCCGCTGGCGCTTTGGTCCGCGGCGCGGTCGGTGGTGATGCTGGCCGAGGTCTATTCGCCCCCCGGCGATCCGCTTGCGCTGCTCAAGGTGCCGGATCGCGGCAACATCAGTGTCTATGCGCGCAACCGCGACTACCACGATCTGGTCAAACGGCGGCTCAAACGCCTGGGCCGTTGGTTTGTGGACCGCAGCGGGGCCGAGATCAAAGTCTTCGTGGATACTGCGCCGGTTATGGAGAAGCCATTGGCAGCGGCAGCAGGCCTGGGCTGGCAGGGCAAACACACCAACCTGCTGAGCCGTGAGTTGGGAAACTGGTTCTTTCTCGGTGCGATATTTACGACCGCCGAACTGCCGGTAGACGCGCCGGCCAAAGAGCATTGCGGCGGCTGCAGCGCCTGTCTGGACATCTGCCCGACAGATGCCTTTCCGGCACCGTTTCAATTGGATGCACGGCGCTGCATCTCATACCTGACGATTGAGCATAAGGGACCGGTTCCGGTCGCCCTACGGGCAAAAATGGGGAACCGGATCTATGGCTGTGACGATTGCCTGGCCGTGTGCCCCTGGAACAAGTTTGCGGTCCAGTCTGCTGAGGCGGGGTATTGGGCCCGGGCCGAACTGAGCGCGCCGCGACTGGACCAGCTTGTGGCGCTCGATGATGCAGGATTTCGCGAGGTCTTCGCCGGATCACCGATCAAGCGCATCGGACGGAACCGCTTTGTTCGAAATGTTCTCTACGCCATCGGGAACTCAGGCATGGGGCAACTGCGCAGCGCGGCCGAGCCACTTGTGCAGGACCCGGACCCGGTTGTCCGGGACGCGGCGGAATGGGCGGTCCGACGCTTGTCGGGGCCCGATGCGCCGACGCAGTAGCCAAAAGCAGCTTCGGGCGCCCCGGCGCGGGGCTCGCCCGGTGGGTCGTGATCGCAGGCGCCAATGTGTGGTTACGGGGGTCCAGTTGGCGTTGATCGTGACAGACCGCGCCACCACATCCTCGTTTAACAAGCTTATTGAAGTGGATGTTCGGTCGACCCTGCCGGGGGACCAAAGCACGTCCCATCGAGAATGCACAACACGCGAGGTGCGTGGAAACCGCAGCAGCCTGAGGTACCTTGCCTGAAGTCCCGCATCACCGCTCCCCGGCGAGAAGTTCCGAGACGAGCCTCAAGCTTACGGTGGTTCCTTCCAACTGGTAGTACGGCCGCAGAAAAAACCGCGCCGTGTAAAACCCCGGGCGGGTTTCACTGCGATCGATTTGAATTTCGGCTGAAGCAAGGGGTCGCTTTGCCCTTTGCTTGTCATCGGCGACTGTGGGGTCGTTGAGGACATATTGGCTGATCCACTCGTTAAGATGGGATTGCAGGTCCGAGCGCTCGCTGAACGCACCAATTTTGTCACGCGCAATCACCTTGAGATACTGAGCGAACCGCGACACGGCCAAGAGATGGGGAAGGTTGGCCGACAAACGCTCATTGGACTGCGCGTCCGGGTCGGCCAGACGGGCCGCGCGGGCGTCGCTATCCTGCAACGAACCGACGCCGATAAACGCCGCTGAGCTGGTATTCTTCCGGTGCAGAAGCGGTATTAAACCGAGTTTAGACAGTTCCGCTTCGCGCCGGTCATCAATGGATACTTCGGTCGGACCAACCATTGAGTGGGGAGTGTTATCTATTGGCGATGTGTCGACGGGCAAGTCGGTTACAGCACCGCCGGATTCAAACCCCCTGATCCGTGCGCCCCACCCATATTGCTTATAGCTGCGGTTGATGTTCACGCCCATCGCAAATGCGGCGTTCATCCAGATGTAGTTATCGGGAAGGGCGTGGGTCGTTTCCTCAAAATCAAATCCGTCAACAAGAAACGTGGCGGCGCCATATGTCGGGCGTGCCAGCATACGTGGCATTGTCAGTCCAATGTACCGGCTGTCTTCGCTTTCGCGCAGGGACTGCCACGCCGCATAATCGGGGGAGGACTGGATCAATTTCAAGTCGCGCGGGTTTGGAAGCTCGATCCACCCGTCGAACCCAAAAAGTCGCGGCGACGCCGCCGCGATAAACGGTGCATGTGCCGTGGCGGCGATGCCAGACATATTTCGGAGAAGGGCCACATCATCAGGGGCGTGACTGAACTCATATGCGCCGATAATCGCGCCAAACGGCACCCCGCCCAGCGTCGCGTATTCCCGGGTATAGATCAGGTCAAAAACCGGCGAGCGGTCCCACATCGAACCGTCGTAGTCTTGCAAGGTTTTGGACAGTTCCGACTTTTTGATATTCAGAACCCGGATCTTCAGTTTTTGATCCGTCTCGGTGTTAAAAACCAGGAAGTGCAGACCCCGCCAGGTACCCTCGACCCTGCGTAGTTTTTCGCAGTGAAGCACTTCGTTCATTTGGTCGCTCAGGATCCGGTCAATTCTGGCAATCAGCGACGTGATCGTTTCCGCGGCCGTTCCGGGGAAGTACTCGTTCAGGTTATCAAGCACTGCAACGGCGAGGTTTGAGATCAGGCTGGTCAGCTTGGGTCCATCGCTTTTGGCAATCCGAAAATCCTTCTGCAAAAGGTCGCTAAATGCGTCTACCTCCTGAGCCTCTGGCGAATTGGGCGGCACGGCCTCGCGTGGCGCACTCTCGGCGTCGTTCACCGCATCGCCAGGATCCTTTGAGGCTTTCTCTGCAAAACTGGCGAGCAGAACCGGGTCTTCGAGAAGGTTATGAACACGCTTTTCGGCATCAACCTTGCCCTCCATGTAGCTGAGGAGCTGCGCAAGGCCGGTGCGCGCCGTAAGAAGCGCGTCCAGCGCCGGTATTTGCCGGGCGATCTGGTCAGGTGCAAAGTCGCTCATTTGCTTGAAGCGGAGGTCGATGGCCAACTCCTCAGACTCGTCGCCGGGCGCTCTCGCAGGTATCCGATTTGCGACCCGGGTCGCGACCCTCGGAACCAGGTGTTCCATAAGAGCATCAAGGCGGGTGTGATCTGTTTCGATAAAACTGCGTTCACTGATTGGTTTCAGCGCTTCGGGCGTTTCGCTGTCGCCGGACAGATCCGCCATCACACCCATCACAAACGGGAGTTCGACGGAGGTTATGGTGCCACGCTGCTCAAGCTCATACTCGATTTGCACGCGCGGCGGCCGGTTCCGCTTTATCATGGGCCGTGGAGGCGTCGGAGGGGTGTCAACGCGGCGAAGCGCTTCAAGCTCCGGCCGCCCGATGGCCGGGCGAATACCCACCCAGTTCGCCGGTTGATCAACATCCACCGTATCGCGATGCGCAAAGCGAATGCTTGCCGGTGGATCGTTATAGAACCCGCCTTTTGTTTCAATCCTTGTGGCCATCGGGTTTTCGGGGCTGCACATCTCTGCCACGTTACCCAGCATGTCGTAGAATCCCCAGGCGTTCGGGGTTTTCTGCATAGGGGGTTGAGGTCCGTTCAACACCCGCAGGAGCCTGTCCTCGGCGCGCAACATCTCCTCCGTCGGACGAAACCAGGCAGCGTTGGACAATATGTGGTCCTGGGTGTCCGAGACGTCCGGTGTCCCAAGATAGGTCGTCTGGTCAAACACACCTGCGCGGCACGCATACTCCCATTCCAGTGTCGACGGCAGCCGGAAACGGGTATGGTTGTTCTGTTCGCGGAACGCATCAAACAGTTCCACGACCTGCGGCAAGGTGACAGACGTGAGGGGTCTGTTAAGCGCCTGACGTTCAATGGCATCCCGCAAATAGCCGGTTTCCCGGCTGCGATTGCTCAGGTACTCAAGGTGACTAAGCCCCAAAACGGTCGCGATATCGGCCATTGTTATCGGCCGCTCCGCCAACCAGAACCCGGTGGCGAAGATCGCTTCCTCGCGCCGTCCAGTCGTGTTGCCTTGTGGCTCGCCACCCAAGGGGCCGACGATGCCGCGCCCGGGCGGCACCCACCGAAACCGCAGTTGCGCTTTGCCCAAACAATCGGCGTAGGGGCCATGAGCGTCTCTTCCGATCCGCTCGGCCCAGGGCACGTGAAACGGATCCAGCCGATTTATCTCCATCCGACTGTATGCGCTCTTGAGCACGGCAGGCAGCGGGAACCCTCCTATCCTGGTCCCACCACGCCGCGAGACAGCCGCATGCGACACAAGCTTATCGTTGCCAGGCGTTACGATCTCAACGTCTTCGCTGTGCATGAAAATTGTGCCAAGATGTTGTCCCATCCCGGTCCCATCAGAAATCGTAAGGGCGTTTCCGCTCTCCAGTGCGACATTCGCATGCCATCCGTCCTTACGCTTTGGTGTATCCACGATCACCGGAGGCACGAAGCTGGGGTCGTTTTTGAGAACCGACATCAGGGCCGCGGCCGCATGGGGATGCTGCCACAGTCCATCGCGGGTCCGCTGCCGCCGCCCGACGCGCGAGAGCCACGCCTGCTGGCCGGTCTTGAGACCATTTTCCAAAGCGGATGCATGCATGTTCGCAAAGAATGCATCCGCAGCGGCCAGGTCGTTTGTGTCGACCATCTCGGGATCCTCGCGGATGATCTGCGGCAGTCCCAGAAGCTCTTCGTACCAGATCTCGTCCGCACCGCGCTGCCGCCAGTTGCGGACCTCGGCTATTGTCCGTTTAACGGCCTCATGGTGTGTGCCCAACAGTCCGGGCAGGCGCCGCAGGTAGTCCGCCCGCTGTCCGGCGTCGAAACTGGCCGCCTCGACCGACCGGGAGGCGAGCGCCCCGTGCCGCCAAACACCCACTTCATCAGCGACAGATGCCGCTGGGTAGGCGCTCAGCCGGATGCCGCGAAGAAGCCCCGGCTCAAGTCGAACCGCGGCTGAGGCCAATGTCATCAGCTGTTCGACGCCGTCCGGTGCACGATTGCCTGCGGCCTCTTCCTCCCAGGCGTGAATCTTATATGGCCCCACTAATGCCACGGGGACCTGATCAACCGGGACAGGAACCAGCGCCGAGGCAGTACCGCCGTCAAAAACGAATTGGCGGGCGAGGGCACGCCACCATGCGATCTGCTCAGGCTCGGCCAGAAGACCCAGGTCGCCCAGCACCAGAAGCGGACCGCGCTTCGGATCCGGTTCAGGGGGCCAATCGGGTTTCACAGGGTGAAGGGCTCCGGAAGCTTCTTCATAGACCCAAATCATCAGCTTGGTGTCGGGAAACAGTTTGCGGATCTGCCCGACCACAAGGGACTGATCTTTCCAAAGTGGCGTCAACCGTGTGCTCCGATCTACCACGATCTGAAGCGTTTCAGCGCGCGAGACGGTTTGCGCCCGCGGCAGGTCAATGAGCGGACGCGCCTGCGCAATCCGGCGCACGATCCGCACCATGTCTGGGCGGCCCCGCTGACTGGCCACATTCAGGATGCGCTCAACCAGTTGTCCGATGCGTCTACCCGATGTGAGGGCATGAAATTTTGGCGGCGTGGTGGGACGGTTTCCCCAGGCGGCCGCCCCCAGGTTTTGTGGCGGCGGCTGTGGTGCAGCGTCCGGGTCTTTGCGTGTCGTGATCCGGGTCGCGGCGATCACCTTGTCGGCGCGTTCAGGCGTTGGCGCTGTGTTGGGTCGGGAAACCGGCGCCCGCGTCGGCCGATGCTTGCCTGAACTGGCTGGAAAGCTTGTTGCGTCAGCGGTCTGCTGGCGATACTCGAAACCGAACCACCTTGCGATGTGCCGGTTTTCCGTTTCGGTATCAAGCCCCGCACGGACAAGGTCGGCACGCCCAACAAGTGCGGGCAGTATGCGGGCCGAAGACCTCATTCAGCGCACGCCTTTGCGCAGGAAGAAATGCCCGATCTGTTCGGTCCGCTTGCGGACATCAGCAATGTCCTGGGGGCCTCGAGCATAGAGAGCTCGGAGAAGGTCGAGGTATTCGGCAAGACCGGGCAGGGGCAATATCCGTTCGCGGCGCGCGGTTTCCCTGTCCGCATTTACAGTTTGGGCCACATGCAACAAAATGTCTTCATGCGCCGGATCAGGGTAGTAGGCACGCCCGCGCCGGACAAGCCAGCCGATGAAGTCCTCGCCCGTGGGCGCGATCATATGGTGTACGATGCAACGCCTAATAAAGGCCTTTGGCAGAGGGCGTTCATCGTTTGATGTGATTATGACCAATGGCCATCGCACTGCCCGCACCGGTTCCGCCCGGCCCGGCACAGTGAATTGTCCCGCGCCCAGCGCCTCCAAAAGTCCATTGGGAACGGCACTCTCTGCCTTGTCGATTTCGTCAATCAGCGCAACGATGCCGGTCAACCCGCCGCTTTTGGGGCCGCCCGCGCGTTCAGCATCTTCGGGATCGAAGGCGGACCAGAGAACACCTGGCATGACGAACTTGTGCCGCTCCAAACGTGCGCGAACGGTTGCCGCCGCCTCGCCATGGCTTGCCCCGGCCAGCTGTGCTTCGGCCAAACGCGACACCGCGTCCTCCTGCCACATCAGGTCGCCGGGTTCCGTAAGGGCGTCCACGGTCTTTGACACGAAATGCCAGCCCGACGCCATCGCCACGGCTTCGGCCAGCTGCGACTTTCCGATGCCCGGCTCACCCAACAGCAGCAGAGGTCGTTGCGCCCCCAGCGCGGCCTCGACCGCCTGAATGTCCAGCTCCGCAAAGACATGCATGCGTCGCGGGCTGGCCGAGATTTCAACGGTTTGACCATCCGTCAATCCCAGATCGCTCATCGCTCACTCTCCCCAGGCAATAAATCCAGTAGCGGCCTGAACCGCGCGAAATCCTCATGCGCGTCCTCGGCCTGAATATAGACGGCGCCAATTTGCGAATAGACCTCGCGGATGCGGGCAATGCGCGCGCGCAAGGCGACCCGTTCGGACGCCTGCTGCGCGCCGGGATCAGGTTCGGCAAAGTAGTAGGACGGTCTGCGCCGCCCCTCCGGGCTCGACCGGTAGTTCAATTCCCATTGCAGGGTCTTGCGCCGACTTTCTTTCTTTTTTGGTGAGTCCGCAGGAAACTCGAACACCCGGCCCAGTTCGTCGTTCAACCACTCATCCAGCCAATCCTCGGATTCAACAAGGTCGGTCCCCAACCGTCCATCCAGATCGTAGGAGTGCCCTGCCTCACCATCCGAACACCCGGCCTCGGGCAGGACGGGTAGGGCGTATCGGCCCGACGGCAGCGCGGCCGATCCGGGCGCGCGCCGTTCAAACTCCGGCAGCCGAGCCTCGGCAGCGGCCATCATGAACTCGGCTCCCATCCGCGTGGCCACCGCGGGGGCCGCGCCCTGATCTGTCTCACCAAAAATCTGCGGACGCAGCCTATCGGCATCCTTGGGTGCGCACCGGCAGGCGGCAAACCGAAGGGCGATGTCCCTGACCAGCGCCGCATTTCCCGCTGTTCCAAGCGCCGCAAGCCCGGAAAGGCCCTGCTCAAGGGGGGTATCATAAAGCGCTTGTGCCAACTCAGCATCATCTGCCTCGGTGCTCAAACCGACCACCTCGGCAAGGCGACCGCGCAGCATCGGTGGCAGCTCTGCCATGATTGTTTGAAGCTCTTTGGAATAGGGCCGTTTGGCCGGGCCTTCGATGCCGACCACTGCGCGAAAGCTGGGATCGGAGAGCAGGTCCTTCATCGGTAACGCCTGAAGTATCCGCCCTTCCCCATTCGGTTTGCGCAGCAACAGAACACCCAGGACTTGCCCGTTGACGAACAGCGCAGCGCCCGAAGCACCTTGCCAGCCCTCCTTTCCGCGCTGTGGGCCGTCGTATGACATCGCGATGGATGCATCGACCTGATAGCGTGGCAGGTTCGGGAACCGGCTGTGGGACGTTCCGCTCAAACGCACAGGGTCCGGTGTGCCCGCCTCCCAAGCGGCATGTGGAAATCCTTCGCTTTTCCACGCCGCTCTGTCGAAGGGCTCCCGTTCCGACATCGTCGCGACACCGATAGAGGGCGGGTGCGGTACCGCCACCAAAGCGGCGTCGCGCGTCGCGCAACTCCAGACCACCCCGCGCGCGCCCTCGGCGGACCCCTCCGCGCCGGACGCCAACGCATCCAGGAACCCGGTGGTGCCGCGAACATCATCTGGTCTAAACTCCGGCTCTGTGGCATGCCAGAACCGCACCCGGACCGGAACAGGCTCTGCACCCTTGGGACAGACCACATGGCGCGCCGTTAAAACAAGGCCGCGCGCCACCGGTACCCCCGTCCCGACAGAGTGTGTACCCTTTGACTTTTTGGCCGCCAGGGCGACCGTGAGTGTCTCGTAACGCCCGCTCAATACAACCTCAAAACACACCCTCGGCATCCTTGGACACATCCACGGCAGTGCCATCAGCCGACTTTACCTTGAGTTTAATCTTTACCGAATGTGCGGCCGCGCTTTCGGTCATGGCGGCAGCATTCGCGCCTGCTTCGACACCCCAGCCAAGCACCTGAAACTTTACCTTGCCGTTGGCGCCAGCCTCGACACTGCGGGTCAATGTGCCTTGGATCTGTAGTTCGACATCCTCGATCTCGAACACCAGCCCCTCATCTGGTCGTTCCGATTGCGCGCGCGCAATCTGGGTGCGCAACTCCGCCACCGCTTCGGGTATTTCAATCGGCTTCACAAGACACCTCCGAATAGCCCCCGGCTTAATTCGTAGCGCGCGCCCTCGCCATGTGTCGAGCCTGTTGCACACACCATCGCAGGCGGGCCTTGTCGGATTAGAGGGCAGGCCGGCACAGTCCGCTATGAGAACACTCACATCCGGCGGCCGGTGTTGCGCGCTGCCCAAACATGCAATCGGCTGTTCGTTGGCCAAACCAAGACAGGGCCCGCCGGGTTCCACACTTGGTCTCTATCCGGCCCGACCGCCGCTTGCCCACGAAAGAATGGAATACCAAACCGGACGGCTTCGCCCGTCACCCAATCATGGTGAGGTGGATTTTGACCGTTTTGCAGCGGTGTTACACCTTTGCGGAGAGCCGACGTACGGTCAGGAGCGCACCGACCAGCAACAGCGTGACCACTGAAAACAAGAACATGTTCGACTCAACGCCCAAGATTGTCTGCACATATCCGTTCGAGTCGACCAGCGCACCGCCGTAGAGCGGTCCAAACAGCGTCGCGACCCAAAAACCGCCAGCGAACATGAGGCCGATGAAAATTGGCAAAATAATCTCGCCGCGTTGCCACATCATATACAGTGAAATCCCCGCCACACCGGCCGTGAACGCCAGAAACCAAGCGGCGTGAAACCGGGCGTGTTCGCTCCACAATGGATTGAAAAGATGGGTTTCATTCAAGTCCGCCAGCGCCGGGACAACACCGTAAAACACGGTCACCGCGCTCACCAAGATCTTAATCGCCAGGAGGGTTCGCGCACCGATCATGTTGGGTTCCCCATTGGTGTACATTTCTGTCGGCGCGCATTCATTTGCAACTATCCGACCAGCTATATACTTTGCCATTACCCACTAAAATCCGTTTGGTGGACCGAGTCAATTAACAAATGGACCTGATCCACAATTAATTCTTATGACAGGTACCAACCTCGCAGTCCTCCTTGATCGTTTCGTGAGACGCCTTTTTGTCGCCCTTCATGAGAAGGCCGGCAGTTTTGACAAGGAAGACGTCGGCCCCAATGGGGCAATGACCCTGCTTGCGCTTGCGGAAACCGGTGAGGTGCCTTTGAACAAGCTGGCGACTGCGCTTATTCGCGACAAGTCGCAGATAACCCGGACGATAAGGGCCCTTGAACGGAAAGGTCTTGTCAAGCGTCGGACATCCGCCGGCGACGCGCGTGTCAACATGATTTCCCTGACAGAGAAAGGTCAGGTGGTGGTCGACGCGCATATTCTGGTCCTCTCGGAAACGGTGGACGAGTTGCTCTCTGCCCTGCCCGACGAAAGCAAAAGAGAACTTACAGCATTGTTGCAGCGGGCAATGGCGTAACACCACCTGGCGCTTCTGGGCTGCACCGTTGGAGGATCATCCTGGTTTATGACCCGCTTGGGATACGTCCGATGGCCGGAGGTATCCGGGTCAGGGGTGGGGCCCTTCCTCGGGAGGATTAGCCTGCCGGAGTGAGGGCGTTCCGGTTTCCAAGAAACCATCGCTATGGCAAGTCTTGGTGGTCCTTGATCCAACTTTGGATGTCGACCCGCCACAGCACAAAACGAACAGGGAGTACGCAAATGGAAGCGGAGTTCTGGGAGGACCGTTGGAAATCCAACAAGATCGCATTCCATGAAGGGATCCCCAATGCTCTGATGCAAAAACACATCTCGCAGTTTGGCCTGCGCCAGCAGAGCCGGATTTTCGTCCCGCTCTGCGGCAAGGCCCACGATCTTAACTGGCTTACCGATCAGGGGCACGTGGTGATTGGCGCTGAACTCAGCGAGGCTGCAGTGCGCGAAGTCTTTGACCGAACCGGGATCGCCTACGAGGTTGAGCGCAGCGCAGGCCACACGCGGTACCACAACGGACGCCTTGATATTTTCGTCGGTGATTTCTTCGACCTGACTGCTGCGCAGATCGGCTCTATCGATGCGATCTATGACCGGGCCGCCCTGGTTGCGCTGCCAACGGGTATGCGGGATACCTATGCTGAACGGCTGGTTCAACTGACCAGCCGCGCGCCGCAGTTTCTGATCACCTATGACTACGACCAGTCACAGACCAGCGGGCCGCCATTTTCCGTATCCGAGGCCGAGGTGACACGCCTCTACGATGGTATCTATAAAATTGAGGCCCTCGACAGCATGGCGATTTCGGGTCCACTCGCTGCCCGGTGCAGCGGATTAGAGATCGCCTGGCGCTTGTCCCCATTGTAGTTTGCCGAGCGACCGCGAACCCGTCGCATTCAACGGCCCATCCATCCCGACCCAATGCGGCTCTGGACAGAACGGTCCTACGGGGTTTTCAACATTTAACGAATCTGCTAAATGATATCACATGAGCGACATGCCCCGCATATTCTCGGCCCTTAGCGATCCTTATCGCCTGCACATAATCGAAACGCTGATGCGCGATGGCCAAACCTCGGCCGGAAGTATCTGCGATTTGTTCGATATTTCGGGACCGGCAGTGTCGCGTCACCTTTCGGTCCTCCACAAAGCGGGGTTGGTACGTCGCGAGGTTGCCGGCAAACAGCGGCTGTATTCGGTCCGGCCGGAATCGATCCGGCAGGTATCCGATTGGACGATGGATCATCGTGCGTTCTGGGAGGCAAGCCTGGACCGTCTTGAAGCCGCGTTGGAGGAGGATCGCTAGATGGCCGACATCGTCACCCTTGAACGCATTCTACCGGCATCGGCGACACGTGTTTTCCAGATGATCAGCCTGCCCGAGAATATGGTCCGGTGGTGGGGCC
The DNA here is from genome assembly GCA_039190275.1 of Pseudomonadota bacterium. Classification (GTDB taxonomy): domain Bacteria; phylum Pseudomonadota; class Alphaproteobacteria; order Rhodobacterales; family Rhodobacteraceae; genus Halovulum. The sequence goes on from JBCCYF010000071.1 coordinate 19,182, forward strand.
ACGACGGGATGACCGTGCCTGAACATAACTTGAACTTCTCCGTGCCGGGGCCCTGGCACTCGGTTCTGATCGCGCCCGACGGTAGACGTCGCATGGTGTCGGGGCAGGTAACCCAGGTCGATCCGCCACGGTTTATCGCCTTTACCTGGGCCTGGCACGACGGCGGTCCGGGCGGGCCACGGGGATCTGAAACCAGTGTAACAATCGAGATCAGCGAAGTTGCGACCGATCAGACCAGGTTGATCTTGTCCCACCGTGGCCTTGCAACCGACAGCGAACGCGCTGGCCACACCCAGGGGTGGATTGGCCTGTTGGACAAACTTGAGAAGGGGCTGGCCTGATGCCACCCAAAACTAAAGGAGGACGATCAATGCCGGATTATGTATTTGCCTACCATGGTGGCAGGACGCCGGAAACGCCCGAGGAGGGCGCAAAGGTCATGGCGGCATGGCAGGCATGGTTTGGCACCATGGGTGATGCGGTCGTGAATGACGGCGCACCGGTCGGTAAGTCGAAAACCGTCAGCGTCGACGGGGTCGCCGACAATGGCGGTTCAAACCCGCTGTCGGGCTTCACTCTGGTCCGGGCCAGTGACATCGACGCCGCCTGCGAAATGGCCAAGGGTTGCCCGATGGTCACCGATGGATCCGGCTCTGTTGAGGTGGCCCAGGTCCACGAGATGTAGTGACTGCCGGGAGGTATAGCGGTACCCGCACGTCTTTGCGTGCGGGTACTTCCCGACAAAACGACTTGGCAGCGCCAAACCTGCTTTATTTTGACTGGGCACTCATTATTGGTGTCGTCGGCAGCTCAAGGGTTGCATGTTTTGTAATCAAGAACGCGAGGGCGTCGGCAGAATTTAGACCAGCTGATCAAATTTCATTGACGCACTCCGGCCTTGGTGCATTCTGATGCAGGGGGTTCCGGCATGCCAGACAGATCAACCGAGGATTATTCAGCCTGGTCGACGGATGCGCTGATGGCGGCGGCATCAGAGATACGCCACCATCAGTGGGGCAGGACTGTCACCTACTCGCGCAAAGTCTTTGTGCCGCTTACTAACATGTGCCGCGATACCTGCGGATACTGCACTTTTGTCAAGCACCCGGACTTGGCAGAGGCGAATATCCTGAACCCGAACCAGGTGCTCGCGATGGCGCGGCAAGGCGCGCGTGCGGGCTGCAAGGAGCTTCTGTTCAGTCTGGGAGAGAAGCCGGAGCTGCGGTACGAAAAGGCAAAGCTGGCGCTTGCGCGCCTGGGGTACGAGCGCATGACCGACTATCTGGCGGACATGTGTGCGCTGGTTCTACGGGAAACGCCGCTTTTGCCTCATGTGAATGCCGGCACCCTGACGGACGACGAAATCGATGTGCTCAGACCTGTCGCGGCGTCCATGGGCATGATGCTGGAAACCGTGAGCCGACGTCTGACCGGCAAGGGGCAGCCGCATTATGCCTGCCCGGATAAGGTGCCGATCCAGCGGTTGCGAACCCTTGAGCGCTGCGGTGAGCGCCGTGTGCCGTTCACAACCGGGCTGCTGATCGGCATCGGCGAAACATGGGCCGAGAGGATCGAAGCCCTGTATGCAATCAACGCCGCGCATACACGTCATGGTCACATACAGGAAGTTATCATCCAGAACTTCCAGCGTAAGCCCGATATCGCGATGGCCTCGCACCCCGAGCCCACGCTTGAGGACATGCTCAGGACCATTGCGGTGGCGCGCATGATCCTGGCCCCCGAAATCTCGCTGCAGGCGCCGCCAAATCTGAGCAAACGCCATATGTCCTATCTGAGGGCGGGGATAAATGACTGGGGCGGGATCTCACCCGTCACGATTGACTTCATCAACCCGCAGCATGCATGGCCCGAGATCCAGACGCTGGCGGACAGTTCCACAACAGCCGGGTTTGCACTGCAGGAACGTCTGACCGTGTATCCGCGCTTCTTTGCGGATCGGGCCCAATTCCTGGACCCTGGCCTGCATGATCGCGTAGCGGAGATGTCCCGGACCGATGGCCTTGCCCGGGATCAATGCTTGGAGACGGCGTAATGCAGCTCCCCGCGGACGCGTTCAGCCGCCGTCGCGACGTGGACCTTCAGGCCAAGCTGGAACGCAGCTCGCGCGAGGTCTGGAAGGCGTTGAACGGCGTTTTGACGGGTAAGGAGGTTACACGCAGCCAGGCGACCACGTTGTTCAAGACATCCGGCGCCGACAAAGAGGCGGTGCTCGCCACGGCCGACGCTCTGCGGAGCAAGGTGAACGGCGACCACGTGACCTTTGTCGTCAACCGCAACATCAACTTCACCAATGTCTGCTATATGGGTTGCCGGTTCTGCGGCTTTGCCAAACGCAAGGAAGACGAACGGGCCGAGTGGCTTGAGCTTGCGGATGTCGTCGCCCGCGCACAGGAGGCCTGGGATCGCGGCGCAACGGAAGTGTGTATTCAGGGTGGCCTGCATCCTGATATGCC
>JBCCYF010000072.1:0-21612 GCA_039190275.1 Pseudomonadota bacterium
GCCGCCAGCTTCAACTCGATCTCACGCAGCAGCTTCAGCACGTCTTCGTCTGAATGTCGCTTCCTCCCCATCCACAATCCCCCTCTCGCGGCCAGTGTAATGGCCCAGCTTTATGGGGGAAGGACAGCCTCCCGCGTTCGCCACGTGGCAGATTTGCAGGAGCAGGCGGCTTCGCCGTTTGACCTCCAAATCGCCCCCGATTTTCCGGCTGGGAAACGGGATCAAACGAAACAAACGGGCCTGAGATGGAAAGGTGAGACACACGCAAACAGGAAAGGTTTTGTCGCAAAAGGCAAAACTATGTGTCGCAACACATCTAGTGTTGTCTTCAGCCGGTCCTCCCCGTCCGCCCCGGTGATTCTGTCTCGCCTTAACTGCGCGTTTTCAGATGGTCGCGCCTCCTTAAGTTGCCGACTTTTTAAGCATCGGTGGTGCGGTTCAATGGCGCAGCTCGCAAGTAAGCATAAGGCTATGCCGACGTGGAGACCTGCAACTCCCCTGAGATCAAGGCCTTGTCGAAGATCCGACCATCCGCCCCGCAGGTGACGCCCTAAAATGACCACATACGCATGAACTCAAACCGCTTTGACAGCTTTGCTTTCTGTTGTAAGCGCCATCTGTTGTATGTGCAGTGACCGCCAGTAAACCAGGGATATCAGTCGATGACCCAAGACCAGCTTCAGTCCGAAATATTGCGGCATCTGCAATTCTCGTTCGGTAAGGATCCAGCTCACGCGCAGCTGCGCGACTGGCGTATGGCGATGACCATGGCGGTCCGGGATCGCATCGTTCCCGCCTGGTTCGAGGCTACGCGGGCCACCTATGCCGGTCAGCACAAGCGGGTGTACTACCTCAGCCTTGAATTCCTGATCGGCAGAATGCTGCAGGACGCGGTTGTGAACCTGGGACTGGACGAAGCGGTGCGCGGCGTGTGCGCAAATCTGAATATCGACTACGAGCAGGTTCTGGCGGATGAACCCGATGCGGCGCTGGGCAACGGTGGTCTGGGCCGGCTGGCGGCCTGTTTCCTCGACAGTTTGTCAACACTGTCGATCCCCGCTTACGGCTACGGGATCCGCTACGAACATGGGCTTTTCAAGCAGTCCTTTCACAACGGCCATCAGGTCGAACGGGCCGAGGATTGGCTGAACCAGCCGCATGCCTGGGAATTCGAGCGTGAAGAGACCTCCTATGACATCGGTTTTTATGGTCATGTCGATGACAACGGGCCGCATGCCGTCTGGCATCCGGGCGATGCGGTGGTGGCCCGCGCATATGACATGCCGATTGTCGGATGGCAGGGCAAATGGGCCAATACGCTGCGCCTTTGGGGGGCACTGCCAACCGAACTATTTGACTTGGCGCGGTTCAACAGCGGCGATTACTCTGCCGCCGCGGCGCCCGAGGCCGGTGCGCGCACGATCAGCCGGGTGCTTTATCCCGATGATACCACCGACGCGGGCAAGGAGTTGCGGCTGAAACAGGAGTATTTCTTCGCAGCTGCTTCCATCCGGGACATCCTGCGGCGATATTTGAGCGAATACAATGACATCCGGGCCCTACCACAGCATGTGGCAATTCAGTTGAATGACACTCACCCGGCCATAGCTGGCCCCGAGTTGGTCCGCATCCTGCACGATCATCATCATATCCCATTCGATGAGGCGGCCGAGACGGCACGCGCGACCCTGAACTACACCAACCACACCCTGCTGCCCGAAGCGCTGGAACGTTGGTCCGAAGGGTTGATGCGGCATCTGCTACCCCGACACATGCGCATAATCGAGCAGATCGACGATTGGCACGCGCGCACCACCAAGGGGCGCACGATCTCGTCCATCGAGCATCACCAGGTCAAGATGGGCGAGTTGAGCTTTATGATGGCCAGCCGCGTAAACGGTGTCTCGGCCCTGCACACCGGCCTGATGAAGGAGACGGTGTTTCGTGAGTTGAATTTGCTCCACCCCGAGCGGATCGTGAACCGAACCAACGGCGTTACACCGAGACGCTGGCTCTTAGGCTGCAACCCGCAGCTGAGCGGCCTGATCACCGAATGCATCGGCGATGGATGGGTGGATGATCTGGAGCGGCTGTCGGGGCTGACCGATCATGTGGATGACGCCGGTTTTCAGGAACGATACGCCGCTGCAAAACGCCACAACAAGGTAAAGCTGGCCAACTGGATCGGCCAGACGCTTGAAACCCAGGTTGACCCCGACGCAATGTTCGACATCCAGATCAAGCGTATCCATGAGTACAAGCGCCAGTTGATGAACCTGTTAGAGACGATTGCGCTGTGGGATGAGATCCATGCCAATCCGAACCAAAACTGGGTGCCGCGCGTGAAGATTTTTGGCGGGAAAGCCGCGCCGGGATATCGCACCGCCAAGCTGATCATTCATCTGATCAACGATGTGGCCAAGACGGTGAATTCGGACGTGCTTATGCAAGGGCGGCTAAAGGTCGTGTTTCCGCCGAACTACAATGTCTCAATGGCTGAACGGCTGATCCCTGCTGCGGATCTGAGCCAGCAAATCTCGACCGCCGGGAAAGAGGCGTCGGGCACAGGCAATATGAAGTTTGCTCTGAACGGGGCGCCGACGATCGGGACGCTTGATGGGGCAAATGTGGAAATACGCGAACATGTGGGCGAGGAAAACTTCTTCCTGTTCGGCCTTACCGCGCCAGAGGCAATGGCGCGGCGGGATGTTCCGGATCACGCGGCCCGCGCGATTGCAGCCAGCGATCGGCTTGAACGGGCGATCAAGCATCTGGAGAAGGGAACCTTTAACCGTGACGCGCCGACGCGTTATTCGGACCTGGCCAATATACTGCGGCACCATGACTATTTTCTGGTCTGTTCGGACTTCGCATCCTACTGGGACACGAGCCGCAAGGCCGAGGCGGTGTTCCGCGATCCTGCCGGCTGGACACGAATGGCTGCGCTCAACACAGCCGGGGCGGGTTGGTTTTCCTCCGACCGGACGATCAAGGGATATGCCGAGGAAATTTGGGACGCGCGCCCGGTGCGCAGCGACTAGACGCGGTCTCGGACCTCGCGCCTGTCCCAGAGCGAGGCAGCGAAAACACAGGCAGGGTGGCCCCGCCGCAGGCTTGTTCTAACAGACCGGGTTGTTTTCCGACGATTGGCAGTTAGGGTCGGGGGATGATGACACCGCCCGCCGACGCCGCAACACTGATTGATCGGCCCCAAGCTGAGGCCATCGCCGCAGGTCTCCATGTCGATCCCTTTTCGATACTTGGGGCGCATGATACGGATCAGGGCCGTGTTCTTAGGGTGTTTGACCCGGGTGCAGATACCATCGTCGCGAAAATGGAGGATGGTACGCAGGTGCCGCTGGTGGCCGTTCCGCAGGCGCGGGGACTGTTTGCAGGCGTGATCCCGAAGGGGGGATATCGTGTGCACGGCAGCGGGCATGGCGCGCAATGGGAGTTCGATGATCCCTACGCGTTTGGTCCGGTTCTGGGCGAAATGGACGAGTACCTGATCTCAGAAGGAACGCACCTGCGGCTTTGGACCGTGCTGGGCGCCCATGTCATGACCCACGAGGGCGTGCATGGCACGCATTTCGCCGTCTGGGCGCCGAACGCCCGGCGCGTTTCAGTAGTTGGCGACTTCAATGGCTGGAACGGTCGGCGACATGTCATGCGAAAACGCGGAACGTCGGGCATAAGTGAGCTGTTTCTCCCGGGTGTCGGTGAGGGCGCCGTCTATAAGTATGAGCTGCTGGCCGAGGACGGACGCCTGCTGCCGCTCAAGGCCGATCCAATGGGGTTCGGGGCACAGCACGCCCCGGAAACGGCCAGCATCGTTCGCGACATCGGTGGCTACGGCTGGCATGACTCCGATTGGATGGCAGAACGGCGAGGAGCGCATGATGTTGCGGCCCCGATAAGCATCTATGAGGTGCACTTGGGCTCCTGGCGCCGTATCGCCGAAGAGGGGAACCGCCCGCTCAGCTACAAAGAACATGCCATGGAACTGGTCGACTATGCCGTCGACATGGGGTTCACGCACCTGGAGTTGCTGCCGGTGAGCGAGCATCCATTCGACGGCTCCTGGGGGTATCAGCCGGTCGGGCTCTACGCTCCGACCATCCGCTATGGACCGGCGCAGGAGTTTCGCGATCTGGTCGATGTGGCGCACCAACGGGGGCTGGGCGTCATATTGGACTGGGTGCCGGGACACTTCCCGACCGATGCGCATGGCCTAGGTCGTTTTGATGGCACGCCGCTTTACGAACACGCCGATCCGCGAGAAGGGTTTCACCAGGACTGGAACACCCTGATCTACAATTTTGGGCGCACCGAGGTGCAGAACTTTCTGGTTTCAAACGCGCTCTACTGGCTTGAGGAGTACCATATCGACGGATTGCGTGTGGATGCCGTGGCATCGATGCTCTACCGCGACTATTCCCGGGCAGAGGGTGAATGGATCCCCAACGCCGAAGGCGGTCGCGAGAACCTTGAGGCGATCGCCTTGTTCAAACGCATGAACACCGATGTGTATCGCGAAGCGCCAGGGGTGATCACCGCAGCAGAGGAAAGCACGTCGTTTCCCATGGTCTCGCGGCCTGTCGATATGGGCGGGCTGGGGTTCGGATTTAAATGGAACATGGGCTGGATGAACGATACGCTCGACTATATCCAGAAAGACCCGATTTACCGCCAGCATCACCATAACCAGATGACCTTCGGATTGCATTATGCCTGGTCCGAGAATTTCATTCTGCCGATCAGTCATGACGAGGTTGTGCACGGCAAGGGTTCTATGCTGGCCAAAATGCCGGGAAACGATTGGGAGCGATTTGCCAATCTGCGGGCGTACTACGGTTTCATGTGGGGGCATCCGGGCAAGAAACTCCTGTTCATGGGGTGCGAGTTTGCACAGGATCGGGAATGGAACAACGCAAACGCCCTGCAATGGCACCTGCTGGATGATCCGCGGCACCGGGGCATGCAGAACCTTGTCCGCGACCTGAATCGGCTGTATCGGACCACGCCGTCGCTTCACGCCAAGGATTGTACACCCGAAGGGTTTTGCTGGCTCGAGGCCAAGGCCGCCGATACCTCGACATACGCTTGGGCACGCTTTGGCGGGGCGGATGACCCGCCCTGCGTGGTCGTTTGCAATATGACGCCGGTCGAACGGGCCGGCTGGACCTGCGGATTTCCGCGCGCGGGCGAATGGGAGGAAGTTCTGAACACCGATGCCGCCGTCTATGGCGGTGGCAACCGCGGTAATCTGGGCGTCCTACGGACCGAGGATGTTCCCTGGCACGACCAACACCAATCAGCAAAGCTGACACTGCCGCCACTTTCGACCCTGATACTGCGGCATAGGACCAGCGGATAGAACATAAGGGGGGACATCATGAATCCGGGAAATCGGCGGTTAACAAACCGCACCATGGCCTTTGTGCTGGCGGGTGGGCGCGGCTCGCGACTGAAGGAACTGACCGACGTCCGCGCCAAACCAGCGGTGTACTTCGGGGGCAAGACGCGGATCATCGATTTCGCCCTTTCCAATGCCCTGAACTCAGGCGTACGGAAAATGGCTATTGCCACGCAGTACAAGGCCCATAGCCTGATCCGCCATATGCAGCGCGGCTGGAGCTTCTTTCGTGCCGAGCGAAATGAGTATCTGGATATCCTGCCCGCATCGCAGCGCGTGGCCGAGAATAAATGGTATCTGGGCACAGCGGATGCGGTCACCCAGAACATCGATATAGTTGACAGCTACGACGTTGATTATGTTCTGGTTTTAGCGGGTGATCATATCTACAAGATGGATTATGAGATCATGGTCCGCCAGCATGTCGAAACCGGTGCGGATGTCACCGTCGGCTGTCTTACGGTCCCGCGCGAAGACGCTTCGGCCTTTGGCGTCATGGACATTACCGAAGACCAGCGGATCGTAAGCTTCCTGGAAAAGCCGGCCGATCCGCCCGGCATGCCAGGGGACCCGACCCAGACACTGGCCTCGATGGGGATTTATGTGTTCAAGTGGGACTTCCTGCGGGACCTCTTGCTGAGCGATGCGGATGACCCCAACAGCTCGCATGACTTTGGCGGCGACCTGATCCCGGCGATTGTGAAGAACGGCAAAGCCATGGCGCATAAATTCGACGACAGCTGCGTGCGCCACGATGCCTCGGCGCCCGCCTACTGGCGTGATGTCGGGACCGTCGATGCTTTTCACCAGGCGAACATCGACCTTACGGATTTCACACCTGAACTGGATCTCTGGGACAAGAACTGGCCGATCTGGACGTATTCCGAGAGCGTGCCGCCGGCGAAGTTTATCCATGACGAGGCGAAACGGCGCGGCTCGGCGGTCTCGTCAATGGTGTCCGGGGGGTGCATTATCTCGGGGACCGAGGTGCGAAACTCACTCCTGTTCACCGGTGTGCACACCAATTCATTTGCGGTGCTCGATCGCGTGGTCGCCCTGCCATATGTCGTGATCCACCGGCGGGCCCGGTTGACCAACGCGGTGATTGACCGGGGCGTGGTTATCCCCGAGGGCCTGACAGTGGGCGAAGACATGGCCGAGGATCGCAAGTGGTTCCGGGTGACCGAGAACGGTGTAGTCCTGATCACCTCCGAGATGATTGCCAATTGGACTGCCGCGGGGTGACGCGTGCGGTGCTCTCTGTCGCATCGGAATGTGCGCCGCTGGTCAAGACCGGCGGGCTTGCCGATGTTGTGGGGGCGCTTCCTGCGGCACTTGCCGGTGTGGGCTGGCACATGCGCACGCTTGTGCCTGGCTACCCATCCGTCCTGCGCACTGCGCCAGGTGGGACTACGGTCTGGACGGACAATGACCTGTTTGGCGGACCCGCCGAGATCCGCGCGACGAAACATGGTACGCTGGATCTGCTGATACTGGATGCGCCGCATTTGTATCAGCGCGAAGGCTCGATCTATATGGGGGCCGACAACCAGAACTGGGCCGACAACCCCGAGCGGTTCGCAGCCCTCTCCTGGGTCGCAGCCGCCCTAGCGCGGGATGGGGCGGGGGGGTGGTACCCCGAGGTCGTGCACGCCCATGACTGGCAAGCCGCGCTGACGCCCACCTATCTGAAAGCACAGGGGACAGACGTGGCCTGCCTTCTGACCATCCACAATATTGCCTTTCATGGTCCTGCGCCCGCGGACAGATTGGGCAGCATGCGTTTGCCGCCCGAACGCTTTACAGCGGACGGTCTGGAATTCTACGGGCAGATCAATGCGCTAAAGGCAGGGATTGTGGATGCGCAAGCGATCTCGACCGTAAGTCCGACTTATGCCCGTGAGCTGTTGGATCCCGACTTTGGGATGGGGCTGGAAGGGGTCATCGCAACCCGGGTCAACGCGCTCCATGGTATCCTGAACGGTATCGACAGTGAAGTTTGGAGCCCGGCGGTGGATCCGATGATCCTGCCCTACAAGACCCCGCGCGGCAAAGCCCGCAATCGGGCTGCGCTGATCGCGTCCTTTGGGCTTGAGGCGGGACCGGTTGACGGGCCGCTTTGCATCGTTGTGTCGCGTCTGACGGATCAAAAGGGTCTGGACGTGCTGGCTGATGCGGTGCCGCGACTGGTCGACGCCGGCGGGATGTTGGCGCTTCTGGGGACCGGCGATCCGGCGCTCGAGGCGCGGTTTCGCGCGCTGGCGGCACAGTATCCTCAGGTTGGCGTGCGCATAGGCTACAGTGAACCGGACAGCCACAAGATGTTCGCAGGCGCGGATGCGGTGCTGGTCCCGTCGCGGTTTGAACCCTGCGGACTGACCCAGCTTTACGGTTTGGCCTATGGGGCCATACCTGTGGTCGCGCGCACCGGCGGGCTTGCTGACACCGTGATCGATGCCAACGAACTGGCGTTGCGCAGCGGTGTTGCCACAGGGATAAAGTTCTGGCCGGTCACAGCGGATGCGCTGGCGCTGGCGCTTCATAGGCTTGTTTATCTGTACCGCGACAGTAAGACGTTTGCCAGAATACAGCGCAATGGTATGGCACAGGCATTGGACTGGGGGCCGTCCGCCGCCGCCTATGCTGCTCTATACGCACGACTGGCAGACTGACAGACAGACAGACAGATGATACCTGATGACCGCCTGAGCACAGGATATCCCGACCCGATGGGCGCGACGTTAAGGGACGGGGGTGTTAACTTTGCGATGTTCTCAGCCCATGCAACGCGGGTCCTGTTGTGCCTTTTCGATGAACATGGGGAGGAAACGGATCAGATCCCGCTGCCCGAGCGGACCGGGAACATCCATCACATCTTTGTCTCTGGCCTGACGGTAGGGCAGCGGTATGGCTACCGGGTCGAAGGGCCCTATGCTGTCGCCCAGGGCCATCGGTTCAATCCGCAGAAACTGCTGATCGATCCCTACACCCGTGCGCTGGACGGCGAACTGGTCTGGGATCCCGCCCTTATGGGGTACGAAGGCGCGAACACCGCTTATGACCTGCATCCGGACCGGCGTGACAGCGCTGCTTTTGTCCCCAAATCCGTGGTGACTGAGCCACTGCCATTGGCGGATGAGCCGCGACCCCAGGTCCCCTGGTCCGAGACCGTAATCTACGAGGCCCATGTCAAGGGGCTGACCAAACAGCATCCCAGTGTCGCCGACCCGGGAACCTATTCCGGTGTTGCCGATCCGGCGATCCGGGCGCACCTGAGGGCGCTGGGCGTCACCACGATCGAATTGCTGCCGATACAGGGGTTTATCGAGGATGCGCATCTGGCCGACCGTGGTCTTCCGAACTACTGGGGCTACCAGACACTCACGTTCTTTGCACCGGAAAGACGGTATGCCCGTGCCAATCCACTGGCCGAAGTTCGTGACATGGTCCGGACCCTACATGCGGATGGGTTCGAGGTTGTTCTGGACGTCGTCTACAACCATACCTGCGAGGGGGATTGGGCGGGTCCGACGTTGATGATGCGGGGCCTCGACAATGCCAGCTATTACAGGCTGGGCCCCGATGGACGGTCATATGTGAATGACAGCGGCACAGGGAACACGCTGAACACCGGACATCCGGCGGTTCAGCGGCTGATTCTGGACAGCCTGCGGTTCTGGGTGCAACATATCGGTGTCGACGGGTTCCGCTTCGATTTGGGGCCGGTTCTGGGGCGTGAGAACGGTCCATTCGATCCGGGCGCAGCCCTTTTCGACATCATCCGGCAGGACCCCGTGCTCACCCGCTGTAAGCTGATTGCCGAGCCATGGGACATCGGGCCGGGCGGCTACCAACTGGGTGCCTTCCCGCCGCCCTTTGCCGAGTGGAACGATCATTTTCGCGATACCACCCGGCGGTTTTGGCGCGGTGACGCCGGGCAAGTGCGGCATCTGGCAGGGGTCATTGCCGGGTCTGCGGCGCAGTTCGATCACTCCGGGCGGCGGGCAACGTCGTCGGTCAATCTGATTACCGCGCATGATGGTTTCACGCTCGCCGATGTGGTCAGCTATTCCCGGCGCCACAACGAGGTCAACGGCGAGGATAATCGCGACGGTCACTCCGAGAACCATTCGGACAACATGGGTGCCGAGGGCCGAACCGACGACCCCGAGATCCGCGCCGCGCGGGATAGGCGGCGGCGTGCGATGATGGCAACCCTTTTGCTGGCCCAGGGAACGCCAATGCTGCTGGCGGGGGATGAGCTGGGAAACTCGCAAGGCGGCAATAACAATGGATACACCCTGGACAGCGCGGCGGGCTGGCTTGACTGGGATACGACAGATGCGGATTTCCTAGCGTTCGTTGGCAGTGTAATCGCATTTCGCGCTTCGAACCCTGTGCTGCGCCAGCGCCGCTTTCTCCACGCGCTCAAGCGTACGCGGGATGGACAGACCGATCTGATCTGGTTCCATCCCGAAGGCCGCCAGATGACCGATGCCGACTGGCAAGACAATGACCTTCTGCTGTTGTGTGCCGAGATACGGATGGCGGCGGAAACGCCAGCGTTTGCCGACAGTGACACCGCGCTCTTGCTGGCGTTCAATGCGGGCCCCGAAAGTTCGCTGATCCTACCGCCCGCGCCGGTGGGACGATGGAGCCTTGCCTTCAGCACGATGGGCAAGAGCTTGCCGCCCGGTCACGGGCACGTCACACTTCCGGGGCAATCCGTCACTGTCTTTCGCCTGACTTCTGACACTTCGTAAGGACCCGTCTGATGACCAAGATCGCGACCCAGCCCATTGATGGACAGAAACCGGGCACATCTGGCCTTCGCAAGAAAACCGCCGTGTTCATGCAGCCGGGCTACCTGGAAAATTTCGTGCAAAGCATCTTTGACGGTATCGGCGGGGTGGTTGGCAAGACCCTGGTTCTGGGCGGGGACGGACGATACTTTAATGACCGCGCCGTGCGGACGATCCTGGCCATGGCGGCCGCGAACGATGCGGCCAAGGTTATCGTGGGGCAGGGCGGCTTGCTGTCCACACCGGCCGCATCACATCTGATCCGCAAACACGGCACCGATGGTGGGATTATCCTGTCGGCCAGCCACAACCCCGGGGGGGCCGATGAGGATTTTGGGATAAAATTCAATACACCCAACGGTGGTCCGGCGCCGGAGGAGGTGACGGAACGGATCTTTGCAGCCACCAAAGAGATCTCGGCCTACCACATACTGGATCTGGATCCACCGGATATCGACCACGTCGGCAGCGGCACGTTTGGCGGTATGGCTGTCGATGTTGTCGATCCTGTTGAAGAGTATGCCGCGCTGATGACAACCCTCTTCGATTTCGACGCGATCCGAAAGTTGATCGACGGTGGGTTTACGCTCAGGTTTGATGCGATGCATGCGGTGACCGGTCCTTACGCCAAGCGCATCCTTGAGGGGATGCTTGGTGCGCCAGAGGGTACGGTGCTGAACGGCACCCCATCGCCGGATTTCGGCGGCGGACATCCAGACCCAAATCCGGTCTGGGCGCATGACCTGATGGACATCATGATGGCCCAGGATGCCCCGGACTTTGGCGCGGCCTCGGACGGTGACGGCGACCGTAACATGATCCTTGGCCGGGGGATCTATGTCACCCCGTCCGACAGTCTGGCCGTGCTTGCCGCGCAAGCGCATCTTGCGCCGGGATATGCCGCCGGGCTTGCCGGTGTGGCGCGCTCCATGCCGACCTCGGCGGCGGTTGACCGGGTCGCCGAACAATTGGGCATCGAGGCATTTGAAACCCCGACCGGCTGGAAGTTTTTCGGGTCCCTGCTGGATGCGGGACGGGCCACCCTGTGTGGGGAGGAAAGCGCCGGGACAGGGTCAAATCACGTGCGCGAGAAGGACGGCCTGTGGGCTGTCCTGCTGTGGCTGAACATCCTGGCGGTGACCGGCAAATCGGTGTCGCAGCTGTTGCAGTCCCATTGGCAGACCTATGGCCGCAATTACTACTCGCGCCATGACTACGAGGCGGTCGATGCCGATGCCGCCGCCCGGATGGTTGACAGGTTGCGTGCCAAGCTGTCCTCCCTATCCGGGCAAAAGTTCGCAGGTCTCACGGTGGCTGCTGCTGGCGAGTTTTCCTATACGGATCCGGTGGATGGAAGCCTTTCTTCCCAGCAAGGGTTAAGGGTGCTCTTCGATGGTGGCAGCAGGATTGTCCTGCGTCTTTCCGGCACAGGCACGGTTGGCGCGACACTGCGGGTCTATCTTGAGCGCTATGAACCAGACGCGGTGCACCATGATCAGGACCCGCAGGAAGCGTTGGCGAATGTCATCGCGGCCGCGGCGGAAATTGCGCAGATCGAGCAATTCACGGGGCGGGCGGCGCCGGATGTGCGAACCTGAGGCAGAGTGCCGCCGAGCTGGCATCACGTAGCGGTCGGTTATTCACGACAAGGGCAAAGCGCTCTAGGCGGACCGCCACCCCGCAAAGGCACCCAGCCCCGGCAGCACAAGGGTTTCGCCGTCGTATTGTCCGGTCGCGCCGGGCAGGTTTGCCGTGTGAAGCCCGGGCACATCTTGTTCGACCGGCTCAACCCCAAAATTATAGATCAGCACCAGAATTTTATCGTCGAGTTCCCGCTCCAGCCACAGCGTATTGCCGGTCGTATCACCAAAGCGTTGCGTACCGCTGCGTAGTATCGCGTTGTCGTGACGCCAGGCCAGCACCGCCCGGTAATGTGTCAGCACCGATGTGGGGTCGGCCTCCTGCACCGCAACCGCCCTTACCCTGTGGCTATCGGGAACAGGCAACCAGGGATCGCCGTCAGTAAAACTGCCGTTGGGCCCATCGTCCCATACCATCGGTGTGCGGCAGCCATCGCGGCCCTTGTAGGCAGGCCAAAACCGCTTGCCATAGGGATCTTGAAGATCCTCGAACGCGATGTCCGCCTCGGTCATACCGATCTCTTCACCTTGATAAAGGCACAGAGAGCCGCGCAAACCCGCCAGCAGCTGAATGGAAAAACGGGCAAGCGCCTCCGGGTCACGGCCCTCACCTTCCCAACGGCTGACATGTCGGATCACATCGTGGTTTGAGAAGGCCCAGCAGACCCAACCATCCTCCAGAACGTTTTCGAACTGCGTCACCGTGGTGCGCAGATACTCTGCCGAGAACCGCTCGCTAAGCAGATCAAACGTATAGCACATGTGCAGTCGGCGCCCTGTGGACGTGTATTGCCCGACCAGTTCTATCGCCCGTGCATCGCCAACTTCGCCCACGGTCGTGGTGGCGCCATATTGGTCCATGAGCGCCCTCAGCCGCTCCAGAAACGCGATGTTCTCGGGTTGGGATTTTGAGTACAGGTGGTTTTGCATTCCGTAGGGGTTCACGTTGGGCGCATCCGCTCCGATGCCGCCCGTAGCATCGTTCGATGCGGGGGGGTTAGAGCGTAACTTCTTGTCATGAAAAAAGAAATTAGCGGTATCGAGGCGAAATCCGTCAACGCCCCGCTTCAGCCAGAACTCCACTGCCTCCAGCAGGGCGTCCTGAACCTCCGGGTTGTGGAAGTTCAGGTCGGGTTGTGACGCGAGGAAATTGTGCAAGTAGTATTGATGACGAACCCCGTCCCACTCCCAGGCCGGCCCGCCGAACACCGAAAGCCAATTGTTTGGCGCTGTACCATCGGCTTGGGGGTCCGCCCACACATACCAATCCGCTTTCGGGTTGCTTCGATCCGTTCGGCTTTCCCTGAACCACGCGTGCGCATCTGACGTATGGCTCAAGACCTGGTCGATGATCACCTTGAGGCCGAGGGTATGGGCGCGTTCAATAACGGCGTCAAAGTCCGCCAGTGTCCCGAAGAGGGGATCGACACCAGTATAGTCCGAGACATCATAGCCCATATCCGCCATCGGAGACGTGAAGAAGGGCGAAATCCAGATCGCCTCAGCGCCCAGCCGTGCCACATGGTCCAGCCGCGCCGCGATACCGGGCAGGTCGCCCAGACCCGAGCCGGTGCTGTCTTGAAACGACCGCGGGTAGATCTGATAGATCACTGCCCCGCGCCACCAGTCATTGCCATTGTCCATGCGCGCGCCTCCACAGTTCGGATCCCTTGCCTTAGCGGCTTTCCACAGACACGCAAAGGGCGGATCTTCATAGCGCTCATCGCTCAAGCCGCTCAGGAGCGTGCCACTTTACCCCAGGCAAACCGTTTGCCGGTCACATGGTGTACATTGATGAAGCCCAAGACCAGGTCGACCAGAATATCGGCCAGATCCTAAGCCAAGCCCGCACATCCCGGGTCGGCATGGTGATGGCCCATCATTGCGACGGACAGCTCGCCAATGGCCTGCAAGTGACGTTTGAGGCCAATACGGCCATCAAACTGGCGGGCGGCGTCTCTGCCCGCGATGCGCGCAACCTCGCGAGCCAGCTGGTCACCGGCGCAGCGATGATCCGGCGGCAACCCAACGGCACGTTCGCCACCTATGTCGCCGCTGGTATCCGAAGATTGACAACGCGCCATCTACTGCCGACACATGTATACTTGTAGCGTGTCCATTTTGTCGTCGACATTGGAGGATTTGACTGAGACGCAGGCTATTGGGTCCAAGGTGTGCGTTTCTTTGTGCCTGGGATGATGGGTCGTGATCTTATCTTTCGAGGTACAATCCTAAATTCGTTTATGCGCGACTTTTGGGTAAAGGAATGAGCGGACCTGGCAGGACATAAAAAGAACAAACTCGGCAATTTCTAGGATGGAATCCTATGTCTCGTTGGTACTTTTCAGAAAAAGATGATCGGATCGTTTCGCCAGGGGCAACAGTGCAATTGACGCCGAAGGCTGCTGCGGTCTTAGCCTGCCTACATCGCCACAAGGGGGAAGTGGTTGCCACAGAGACCTTCCTGAACGAGATCTGGCCCGAAGTGCATGTCACGCCAGACTTGGTGCGCGAATACATCCATGATTTGCGGACGGCACTCGACGATGATGCGAAGCGACCCCGATTTATTGAGACCGTCCGCGGCAAAGGCTTTCGCCTTATAGGAGACGTCGAGGAAGCGCCTGAGGAGGGAATTGTGGCGGCGCGCACAGAGGTGGAGGAACACCAACCCACGGTGGCTGTCCTTAAGCCGGTTGTTGCGGGTGCGCCTGAGCTGAGCAGCTTATCTGAGGCCGTGGCTTCTGATATCATCAATCGCTTGGCCCGTTTCCACTATGTTGGTGTCGTGGCGCGCCGCAGCTCTTTCTCTTTCGATGAGGTAACCGACTTACGGGCATTTGCACGTGACATACACGCGGACTACGTGCTCGAAAGCCATTTTGCGCGTTTTGAACAGATCACGCAGGTTCGCTTGCAGCTGGTGGATACAGAGACAGGTAAGAACGTCTGGGGCGAACGCATCGATCTTGATGTGCAAGATCCAATCGCGATTGTGGATGAAATTACCAGTACTGTTGTGATGGCCCTGACCGGATGGCACGGAGAGTTGCACCGTGCCGAATTCAAGTCGATTGCGCGCCGTCACACAGGAAAGTTGAATGCCTTTGAGCATTTTGTCATGGGGTGCGATCTGGAGATGCGGCTCGATGCCGACAATCTGAAACGCTCGCTGTCCCATCTCCAGAAATCGGTTGAATTGAACCCGACATTCGCGCGGGCATGGCTCGTCTACGCGCTGGAATTGCGGTGGGCCTATGCTGTTATTCCTGGGCGTGACCGTACTTATCTGGACCGTGCGCAAGAGGCCTTTCAAACGGCGTTCAACCTGGCACCGACAGATCCCGTCAATCTTGCGTTAATGGCGATGAATACGGCGCGCATCGGAAATTTAGCAGACGCCCTGAATATGCTGAAACGCGCTGAGGCGGGAATGGCCGGAGACTCAGACGCAATGGTCTGCGTTGCGACTGCAATTTCCGTCCTGACCGATGATGTTGAACGGGCGTGCCGGATCTTTGATGAGGTGAAATCAGCTAATCAGGCACCGCCAAGTTGGTTTTACTTCGCGGAAGCCGTGACGGCTTTTATGGCCGGGCAATACACACGTTGCGTGTCCGCGTCATTGTCAGGCCCACAAGAAATATCGGCCATGGTGTTCCGATGTCTGGCCTTTGCCATGTTGGATGATGATGCCAAGGCAGTACATGCCCACAGCGAGCTTCGACAGAAGTTCCCACATGTCGACTTTGTGCGATTTGCCAGGAACTTTCCAATTGTCAGCCCACCCCGCCTGCACTCGTACGAAGTGGCGGTGGATCGACTCCACACTTTTATGACTTCGCGTGGTGGCACCTTCTAATCTTCACCTAAGATACTGAATTAGATCGGTTTTCCAAACACAACAAAGACTCAACGTATCCCTGCAAAGGTCTTCGGCTACGCTTGGTGTTGCGCGGTTTGGCACAGTTTACAGTTTGACCGCGCACCTGGCCGAAGGAGGAGGAGGGCGCGGAGTTGGGTCATCTCAAAAAACATATTCCAAGTACTGTTGCCGACTTCCGGTCTGTTCGTAACGAGCCTCGGGGGGCTGTTGTTCCGGGGTCTGCCAGACGCTCACTGGCGACCCCGGGGGCCCTATACAACATTGGTAATTTCTTGGCCATGGGTGCTGGTGCCATGCTGCATGTCATCGACGTTTGGGGGCGAACCACTTTGCAGGCTGCGGTACTGCAGTACTTTGTCGGCACCACCGAAGCGGCCTGGCTGAGCCTCTCGATGCTGATTTTCATCTTGGCGGGCGTCATATATGGCCGCGCTTACAGGGTGCCGCCGCGGGCAGGCAAAAGGCTGGTACAATATGCCGATCTTGTTGCGGGTTTGGCGGCAATCCCATTCACGCTCAGCTTGATAATGATTGGCGAAGGGACAATTGCTCTGGTCGCTGGCGCGATGTTGGGCGTCGCGAAACTGGGTAGTGCTGTCCTGCCAGTCTTTGGTCTGCACCACGAGGCAGCAATAGACGAAGCTTTTCGTAAGCTTGTCATCCTCAGCCGCTTGCCCTCCATTTTGGCGCTGTTGTGGGCCATTGGCCTCACGATCGCTCAGTCCGGTCCGATGGCTGACGCTGTCCTTCCTGTGATCATGACCATCTGCTTCTTTCTTTGGCTTTGGGCCGACCTTCTGCTGATCAGCAAGCGCTGATCAGAACCTGCGAAACTGTATTTGGAAAGGACATTTGATATGGAAACGCACGGACAGTCCCTTGTCGCGCAGTGGAACGAATTGGCCCTTGAAGCGATCCGCGAAGGAAGCGCTAAGCCGACCGCGACGATCTACCAACTGCACTTGAGTAGCGCCGCAGTTTACGATGCTTGGGCCGCCTTAGATGACACAGCCTATGGCTATTATTCCGAGATTACGACCGGTCTGGACAGTACGGACGCCAATAAGGCAGAGGCAATCAGCTTTGCTGCATTCGCATCCCTTACAACGCTGTTCCCCGACCAAGCTGCACGCTTTGAGGCCTTTCTGATCGAATTGGGTTATGATCCTGCCGAAGCCGTTCCAGTATCGGATACTGCGGCAGGCCTCGGGACTTTGGCCGCGCAAAATGTTTTTCAGGCCCGCGCGGATGATGGTGCTAACTTTGAAAACGATTTTGCAGATACCAGCGGCTACTCCCCGGTCAATTCTGCCGATCCTGATACCGGGCGCACACCGGGCGGTGACGATTTTGATCCGAACCATTGGCAACCGCTACGGGTGCCGACAGGGACTGTGACCGATGAAAACGGCGTTCCGATTGTCGATAACGATGACCCTTCAAGCTATATTGACCAGATCGCACTGACGCCACACTGGGGCGCCGTTGAGAGTTTTGCGCTGCAGTCGAACGATCAGTTTCGCCCAGACGCGCCACCGCAGCTTGGCGATTTCACGACCTACGTCGATGGCACCGGTGCAGTCACAACCAACGACCAAGCTTACCGCGATCAAATCGCTGTAGTTCTTGAGGTTTCTGCCGGACTGACAACCGAACAAAAGGTTGTGGCAGAGCTTTGGGCGGACGGTCCACGCACTGAATCGCCACCCGGGCATTGGAACCAGATCGCCCAGGATATTGCACTGCGAGAAGGGCATGGGATTGATGAGGATGCAAAACTGTTTTTCGCACTCAATGCGGCGGTTTTTGACGCGGGCATCGCGACGTGGGAGGCAAAGTATGTCTACGATTACGTGCGCCCTCAATCGGCCATTCGCGACCTCTACTTTGACCAGACTGTTGAAGCCTGGGGAGGCGTTAATCAGGGGCGTCAAGAGATCTTGGGGCAAGAGTGGCAACCGTATCAGAACGTGACCTTCGTGACGCCACCTTTTCCTGAATATGTGTCGGGCCACTCAACCTTTTCGATGGCCGCGGCCAAAACGATTGCGAGCTTTGTCGGATCTGATCAGTATTATGACGGCACATCTCTGAGCAATTACGACTTAGACGGCGTCCCTGGCACCGACCTTTTGGGGCGCTATGAAACGAGCGAACTGGCATTTGAGGAATTCGACGGCGATACACCCGTGATTTTGCAGTGGGATACGCTGACTGACGCTGCCTTAGAGGCTGGCATCTCTCGGATTTATGGCGGGATCCATATTCAAGACGGTAACTTGAACGGACTGAAAATCGGCGAGCAAGTCGCAGCCAATGCCGAGATCCGATGGGATGCCCTGTTTACGCGCGGCGGGGATGACAAGATCACCGCCGACCCGGCGGGTGGCGTGATCATTGCCGGCGCTGGTGATGATGAAGTCATTGGTAGCAGAAAGATCGACGATATCGAGGGTGGCTCGGGCGATGATCGCATTTACGGCGGTCGCGGGAATGACCAACTTGATGGTGAGGCAGGCGATGATCAGTTCTACGGCGGCCGCGGCGATGACACGGTCAACGGTGGTGTCGGTGATGACATCCTCGACGGCGGTCGCGGGAATGATGTGCTATTCGGAGGTACCGGAGACGACAAAGCACACGGAGGCCGTGGTGACGATCACGGATCGGGGGGCTTGGGTGATGATTTGCTTCGCGGCGACCGAGGCAACGATCGTGTGTATGGCGACGCGGGTGAAGACCGCGTCATGGGAAATCGTGGCAATGATCTTATCAACGGTGGCGATGGCGATGATGATCTGTATGGGGGTCGTGGCAATGACGTTCTGATGGGGCGCTCGGGCGATGATGATCTGATTGGCGGGCGTGGAGATGACGAATTTGTCTTCTTTTCAGGCGACAAGGGCATGGATACCGTCCGCGACTTTGGACCCGACGATGATCTGTTGGTGTTGGTTGGTTTTGCCGGTGAGCCGAATGCGGAAACAGTTCAACAGGGGCGAAACCTCTTACTCTCGGTAAATGGAAACGAGATTGTTGTTTTCGAACACCTGAGCGCAGATGAATTCGACCTGCAGTCACAGATCATTTGGGAAGACGTCTTCGTTTGAGCGTGCCCTACATGTGGGTTGCGCAGTGAAAACCCACGTCACGGGGGCAGGTCATTAGTAGAGACGTTTGCCAAAACCGGTTCCCGAGTAGTCCGTTCCAGCGGACTACTCGCCAGCGAGAATGGGCAGGTCGGATGCAATGATCCGCAAAACTCCTACAAGCAAGACTCTGAATACCGATAGAAGGTCAGCTTATGTCAACCCAACGAAATGACAATGCTCTATGCCGAATTTCCGCTATGGGCCTTCCTCATAGTCGAGATATAGGCCTGCCAGGATGATGCTGCGCTGGCTCCGATGGCCGTTCTGAGCCCGTTTCAACCGATGCTGCGACTGCAACTAACGATCGCTATCGGAAAATTCTTGCCAGACCAAAGTTTCGAGGTTTAGCAAGAACGTTGAATTGTTGTCGCGATATCCGGGTTCAATTTTCCCGCCAGTCACAAAAATGCCAACCTTGGTTAAGACAGACCGATGCCGATGAATCCAGCCCGGTGGCACACCACAGGTTTCCACTGGAGTTATGGAAAAGTCCAACGTGCTCAGTCGCAGGACTTGGGTTTGTTTGTCGTTGCGTTGTTCGGGATACCCGAGGCATCCAATCAACCAGATTTGGTCATCAACCAATGTTGCTGAATGGAAATCTGTTGGTGGAAATACCTCCTTTGGGTAGATGAAGTGCTCCGTCTGTCCGTCAGTTCCCAAAACAGTCACATCAGCGTAGATACAGAAATCGGCGTCGTAGTGGTCTTCGTGCTCTCCAGCAACCAGCACCAATCGGCCATCTGGCAATATGGTCGCCGTGCGCCCAAAACGCGAAAAAGACCAAACCGGTTTATCCCTATCGGGTTCATAGCCAAATGCTTCCAGCTTTGAATACCGGCCATCCCTCATCTGCTCGCTCCAGAATGGCGGTAGAAAAGGTTCGGGGTTTAAAGTTCCCACTCGAACGGTTCGGTGCTTCTCAAAGTCAGGTTCTGTCAGTTTGATTTCTGGCAGCCTTTTTAGGCTTGGGCTTTCCAGAGATGGTCCATATTCGAAGTCGGCAGGGTTAACACCATACTTCACAAAGAGCCTACGCATGTCGCCTGAAACTGCTTTTTCTACTGGTGAAGTGTAAGACTTCTTTTGTGATCCGTGCGGCTCTGCTCCTGCTGCAAGAAGCACCTCAGCTGTGGCAATATCGTCGTTGTCAACAGCCAGTTCCAAAGCTTCCCATTTGTTGTCATCAACGGCGTTTGGATCAAAGCCAATCCCCATAAGCCATCGGACGATCTCGGTATCGCGTGCCCTTACCGCTGCCATAACGGCGTCAGAACTCTTTTTGCGACCAGTATCGGACAGCGTTAGGTATTCCCGCGCGGCTTCAATGTTTCCAACTTGGCAAGCAAAGCAAAATGGGTCGGCTTGGCCAGTCTGCGGCATCGAAGGAACTTCACCAAGTGCCAATGAAACTTGATCGGGTGTCCAGTCCAATCTGGCCCCTGCGATGAGCAGGTAACGCATTGATTCCTTCTTCCCTGTCATAAAACAGTAATGAAGTGCTCTTCCCCAAGTGCTGTTCGGTTTGTTGTTGGTAGTTGGCGCAGACTGAATGTGCTCGGCAAGCTTTTCGCACAAAATTTCGTCTGGGAGTTCGTAGACTTGTTTCAAAACTTCCGAGACATTGCTCAACCATTCTTCAACAGAGTTGTTTTTGCTTAGTCCGTGATCTTTGAATGCTCTCGTGAGAGCTTCTTCCTCCGCCTGAAACAAGGCGTATAATTCCATATTGTTCATGATGTATCGCCCGCACGGGCGTTGCTTTAATTTTCGCACGCACACTCTCGTAGTCTTGATCTCCAGTCAACTACCCAAAGTCAAATGCCGACATTGGCGCAACAGCAGCGAAAGTCAGGTTTGTCCCGCACAGCGGGCAACTCATCGCCACGTAGGCGCAGCTTCCATTCAAGGTTAAACTCAATGAAGCCGCACCGCAGTATCGAAGAGATAGTCGAACGGCGGTTTCGGGCTGGATGCAGCCTAGTCCCATTCTGATGGCGATTGATTGAATATGCGATAGGGCTGTCAGGGCGGCTCTGTTGCATAAATCAGGTGAAGGTCGAGCTTCCCCTTTCCCTGGACGGACTTATCCTACGGGCTCCGTGACGGGTATGCCGAGAGCGGTGTAGCGGTTCAGCACCGCGATGCGGACCTGGAGCTCAGCAACCTGCCGGTCGAATTCTCGGGCCATGATGCCTTGATCCCGGTCGCATCTATTAGCAGGTGCAAAGGACCCGCACCTGCGCGATAGGGGGTCGTGACACTCAGCGTTTTCTGGCGGCGACACAGGGTGCTGAAGTCCGGCACCTTCCAGTCAAGGCCCGCCAGCCGCAGGAGGCTTTCAACGAACCCAGTCGTCTGCCGAAGGGGCATTCCGAACAGTACCTTCATCGTCAGGCAA
The DNA here is from genome assembly GCA_039190275.1 of Pseudomonadota bacterium. Taxonomy (GTDB): domain Bacteria; phylum Pseudomonadota; class Alphaproteobacteria; order Rhodobacterales; family Rhodobacteraceae; genus Halovulum. The sequence continues at coordinate 21,298 of JBCCYF010000072.1, forward strand.
AACTGGATGGCTGCGTCGCTGAACTCAGGTTGACGCCCCCGTTTGCCAGTCGGAACCGCCTGCCATGGCATCTCAGGATCGAACCAGCCTTACGGCGATTGCAAGTAATCGCCTACTGGCCAACGGATCGAAAGCGAACCGCGCTGCTTCAGCGCCGAGTTATACGACCGCCAGTTCTTCGTCTTGTACTTTGTGGGGGACCAGCTGCTCATGACAATCTGCTACCACCCTGGATTCAAACAGTGAATCACCAACCCCATTTGTGCAGCAAAGCCCCCCAAAGTCAAAATGCCATCTGTCTCAACACCTACACAC
>JBCCYF010000073.1:0-21460 GCA_039190275.1 Pseudomonadota bacterium
CGGCCGAGGAAACGGCCGTGATGGCGGTGACCCAAGGACCTCTGAACTACGACACCAACTATGACGCGCCCACAGTCGCCGCATGGTCCATGAAACCGTCGAGCTACGTGATCGCCGAGAACGATCAGATCATCTCACCCCGGGTGCAAGGCTACTTCGCCCAGAAGATGGGGGCTGAAATCACCACCGTGTCATCGAGCCACGTCGCCATGCTTGCCCAGCCTGAAGCCGTCGCTGAGGTCATCCTGGCTGCCGTTGAAGCGGCGTCATCCGAGTAATCCACCCCAAACCAGCGCCCCCGTGCATGCGGGGGCGTGACCTGCCTACCAAGGAACTCTCCCATGACATTCTGGATTCTAGCCGCATCGGCCCTCTACTTCGTGCAAACCCTTCTACCGGTGACATTCCGCTATCGTGGTAATCCGGCGTCATTCACAGCCCGCGACACGATGCCCGAAGCAACCGTGCTCGTGGCCCGTGCTGAGCGAGCGCTCGTGAATGTCGGCGAGGCGATGATCCTATTCCTGCCGCTGGCTCTGTTGACCCTGAACGACGACGGTGCCGTCTGGGGCGCAATGATCTTCGTCTTGGCACGCGTCGCCCACGTCATCCTTTACCTCACCGGTGTGCCTTACCTTCGGACCGTTGCCTGGCTGATTAGTCTGGTGGGGCTTGTGATGATGGCGACCCACATCGGCTGACCCATGAATTCTCTTACAAAATGGATCCCTCCAATGTTTGCAGAAACAACCCTACCGAACCACCGGTTACTGACGTTGGCTGCGCGGTTCTTGTTCACGTCGCTCTTCTTCGTGTCGGGCGTGACTCACTTCACCAGCATTCCCTACTACGTCTCGCTGTTGCCAGAAGCAGTGCCGTTCCCGGTCGAGCTTACGCTCATATCCGGTGTCGTGGAGCTCTTGGGTGCCGCTATGATCCTATTTGACTGGCGCCCGAGATTGGGTGCCTGGCTGCTCATCGCGTTCTTGATCCCGGTGACTTTGGTGGTCCACGGCTATGAGTTGATCACCCAGACAGACCCTGTGCTTTGGGCCCTTCAACAAGCGCATTTCCTCAAAGGATTTGCTCTGATCGGGGCTGCCCTGCTCATCACGCAAATCGGTGTCACGCACCGGTCCGCCAAGGCTTGAGAACCATGACCATGCCAGACTTCTCCAACCTAAGCACGGTTCTGCTGGTGTCTTCGCTGGCGAGCGGCCCATTCTACATGTTCGGCACCTATTACTTCGCCTGTGTCGGCATGCGCCACGCCTTGACCATGGTCGCGGGATTGTTTGTCTTCTCGGCGGCGTCGCTTTGGTTCGTGTTCTTCGGCCAATTTCTATTCGCCAACCCGCTCGTCATGCCCGTGGTGATGCTCACATTCCTGGCTATCCCGCCGCTCCTGGTACTGGCTTTTCCAAGCTTCATAATGCCCGAGGGGATTGACCTCGCCTGGCTCATGGGCGTCCAAGCGTTTCGGGTTGTGGGCGGCCTCTACCTGCTGGAGCATTTCCGTGGAAACATCGGCACCGCCTTCGCCTACTGTGCCGGGATTGGTGACGTGATCACCGGAATGCTCGCCTGCTTTTTGCTGCTTCAATACTGGCGGACCGGCGCGATGTCGCGCAGGCTGGCATTCTGGACGATCATCTTCGGGCTGGCCGATTTTGCCTGGGCCTACGGCATCGGCGTGACGAGTTTTGATACGCCACTACAGGTGTTCGCCTTTGGCCAGCTTCACGCCACAAACGTGTTTCCCATCGCTTTGATCCCGTTCCTGCTGGCGCCCATCGCCATGGGATACATGGTCATGACCTTGATTGTTCTGGGCCGGAAAGAGCTCTGACATCGCTGTGCAGCCGTCGACATTTTCCGCTGCGTCTATGACTTTGGCTGGTTGTCTGGGTCGGCGGCCGGGCATCACCATGTGGTATTCTTAAGTGGTCAACGTCGGGTTGTCGTAGTGGGCGGGCATGGCGGATTGGAGGATCAGTCATGGAAACACCAAACCTACCAGCCATTCGCGCGCTTCGCCCAGCATGGAATAAAGGCCGCATCGTCGGTCAGAAACGGCCGCTGAAGCCAAAGCATGTCTGGGCGATCCGCGTTCGACTTGAACTGGCGGAAAACCACCGTGATCTCGCGCTGTTCAATATGGCCATCGACAGTAAATTGCGCGGATGCGACCTGGTGAAAATGAAAGTCGTCGATGTCATGGCGTCTGGTCAGATCAAGGAACGGGCGTCGGTTTTGCAAAGCAAAACGCAGAAACCTGTACGCTTTGAAATTTCCGAAGGCACACGTGTGTCGGTTGAGAAATAGATGGAAGATGAACTCATGGTCGGCTCTGAGTATCTATGGCCAGGTCGGTTCCACGAGCGCCTGCATATCTCGACCCGGCAGTATGCACGGATTGTTCGCGACTGGGTTACGTCAATAGGTCTCGAGGCCAGTGCTTATGGCACCCATTCGATGCGCCGAACCAAGGTTACCCAGATCTACAAGAAGACCGGCAACCTTCGAGCGGTTCAGCTGCTTCTCGGTCACACAAAGATGGACAGCACAGTCCGGTACCTGGGTGTTGAACTCGAGGATGCCTTAGCCATCGCGGAAGCCATTGAAATCTAGCAACTTAGGGTCGCCTTCACAGGCGGCCCAGAGCCGACGTTCAAGCTCAGCACCCCGAGTTTCAACAGCAGACGTTCGTTTGGACATTCTGGCGGGGCGAATTTCCCGTTGCGGCTGGACCGCGAATTTTGAACAGCTACAATCAAGGGAACCAAAACCGCGCGAGAAGATCGGTTGCGGCTGGACCGCGAATTTTGAACAGCTACAATTATGGATCAACTCCCCAACGCAGTGGCGCAGTTGCGGCTGGACCGCGAATTTTGAACAGCTACAATACGAGGGAAAGATGTATATATGTGCCCTCAGTTGCGGCTGGACCGCGAATTTTGAACAGCTACAATCACCAGCGCCATGTTCGCGGCCGTCAGCGTGTTGCGGCTGGACCGCGAATTTTGAACAGCTACAATAGGTCCTCGGCCAACCCGTTGTAAAAGTTGGGCTTCAGCCGGGGGACTATCGTGGTTTTCCAAGCGAATCGCGTCAAAACATCACCAGTTGCTGCGGATTTTCGCGGGCACGTTTTCGGCCCTGGTCCGAGAAATGGACGATATCACGATACTGCCGATCGGTGAAGTTCAGGATCTGCACGTCGCCGGCATCGGGCAGGTTGCGCTCGATTCGGTTGACGCGGGTCGCAAAGGCCTCCTTGCCATTGACGAACCGGGCATAGACCGAGAACTGGCTGCGTTCGAACCCCTCATCCAGCAGGAAATTCCGAAAATCGGTCGCCGCCTTGCGCTGCGGTTTGGTGTCGGTCGGCAGGTCGAACATCACAAGGATCCACATCAGACGATATCCCGATAGATAGGTGACAGAGTTGCTCATGATCCAAGCCCTGCAAGGCTCAGGGGATCGGGCGGGCGCGGCAGGGCCAGATCAAGCCGTCCCGCCTCGAAACTCTGGCCCAGCGACGTGGCCAGTTTCATGCAGGCGACGGAGACCGGCGTCAGTCCATCACCCAGCGGCAGATCGGTTGCGATCAGGCGCGCGAGCGTCTGCTTGGCGTGGGTGTCCACCTGCGCACGCTCTGACGCCACCAAAGACCGCACCGCGCAATCTACCAATGGTCGAAAAGGTTCCATCAGGTCATCTGCAAGCGCAAACGCATTTCCCCGGTTCGAATGGAACAACCCAATGGTCGGATTCAGACCTGCCGCCACAACAGCGCGAGCGGTGGCCGCGCGCAGAACGGTGTAGCCGTAGTTCAGAAGCGCGTTCTCATTCCCTGCGCCTATGTCACGCCGGAAATCGGGCCCCATCATTCGGGGCCAGTAGTGTCGCGCAGCCTGCGCCTCGATATTGCTGCCATCGCCGGATGTGACCTTCCGGGCCATCATAGTCAGCGGTGCGGAGGCCTCTCCGAAGGCCTCAAGGGCTGCAGCCTGCATCAGCACTTTCGCCGTCACAACCTGTTTCCAAGCTTGTTTCAGCAGCGGCGCTTTCGCTTGCCATTGTGCACGCATCCGTGAGCCTTGCGCATGGTGGCCTTCGATGGGCAGCAACACTGATTTCGGCGCATGGTTTGCTGAGCACAGCACCACGGGCGCACCGCGCTCTGCGAGTTCGGTCAGGAGGGAGGTGGACCATGTGGTTCCGTGGGCATGGACGATCACACCGGCGATCTGGTCCAAAGGCGTTCGGCCTATCTCAGCCCCGTTTTCAGAGACCTTCAGAAAGCCGCGATCCCGCGACAAATGCCGCCCGTCGGTCGCAATACCGATGATCTGATCCACGAAAACTCACAAAAAACGAATCATTAACTCGTTAATTCTAATGCGATTTTCCCAGTCCTCGAAATTCAGCGAAGTTTCGGTGGGCCAGGATCGCGGAGACGACCCATTTCGTCGACATAGACGCGGCGTGCATTTGCTTTGACCAGCGAACCCGCACTCATTTGAATGAACTTAAAGTCATCGGTCTTATCGCGATGTCGCCCATCGGCATTTGCTTCGGTATGAGGTGCGATAAACAGACCATTGGCGGGGTCAAGCTTCTGCACATACCCAGTCACGGTCTCACCATCCCGCTCCAGCTTGACCATATCGCGTTTAAACGCCCGCATAAGCCTCCGAGCCGCCGGATGTGGTTTCTTCTCGAACCCCGGCTGATGCGCCTCGAAAGTGGTGACAACCTGCGCTTTGATCTTGCCGTCGGGCAATTGCCAGATCTCGTAGCAATGGTTGCTGTCGCCCTTGTAGGCCTTGAAGGTTTTTCCGGTTTGATCCGGGATCTCAATCCTCGCGCTCGATTGCAAACTTTCCTCCAGCCTCACCCTGCGCAGACCCTGATACGGGTTCGGCGAACCGTCGGGAAGTTTCGCGGCTGCCGCAAAATCCGACAGCGCTTTTTCGAACGCCTTGCCGTCGAGCCCACGTGTGACGCGTTCCAGGTGCCGTTGCAAATCGGCGTCGCGAATATTTGCCCCGCGCGTGGTCACGGCGATATCGCCCGGTTTGAGCGCCAAAAGCGGTTTGCGACTGACAACCGTGTCGCCATCCACGACCCCATAGGCGGTATCATTGTGGAGCTGCCCAGCGGTACTGTCGCGCCCTTTACGCCGTGAAGCCGGATCTATCCGCCCGTGATCGGCCCGGTGGCTGACAACAATTCGGGCCATCTGCCGACCAATATCGTTGCGGAATCCCTCCCAAGGAGGTGGAACCGAGCGCGCCACTTCCTCCGCCCCGGCCAGTTCATCGATCTTTGCAATTTTAGAGATCTTTTGGATCAAACCCCGATCCGTCGCGGCGACCACCGCCGCATCGATGGCATGGTGTCGATGATCGGTGCGGTTCTTGACCTTCGCCGTCTGCCGGTCGCTGTCGGTCAAGGCGGTCAGACTGTTGAGCCCCCAATGCCGACGCAGCATCTCGGTCAAGCGTCCTGGCACAACCCAGACGTGGGATTTCCCGTCGCCTCCATCGTAAAGCGCGTCGAGATACGTTCGCGCCATGCGCGACAGGTATTGGGTGTCCTTCAGGGCCCTGGCTCGAAAGTCGTTCTCTCCCTCGAACCGCTCCATCGCGTCGGGGGCGAAGCGCCAGGCCTTGTTCTTCGGCAGGTTCTTTAGGTTCGGCTCCATCTTATCCCAGTCAAGAAGACCTTTCTCCGCCGCTTCCCAGGGTGTCAGATTCAGCTTTTGGCGGTTCGCTTCTTTTAGGCACACTGTCTTGTTGGCGAAACTGTCATCCAGAGTACGGGAAAAGGGCAGAATGTGATCGACATCGCAGGAGCCGTCAAACAGCATGCCCGGACTGATTACTTTGCCAGAGTAAGGGCATTTCCGTCTCATGCAATCCTCAGGATTGAGGTCTTCCCAGAGCCGCAGGACAAGTCGGTTTGCACCTGTGTCTCTTTGATTCAATTCCTCAACAAGCTTTTTGCCCCTCGCTTTTGCTGCGTCTGTATTCTTTTTTATCTCCCGCTTCACCTCGCGCTTCTGATCTTCGGACAGTTTCAGATCCCTCGACACTTCCACGACGATTTGATCCGGTTTACCGTAAACGGTGGTGATCTTGTTCACGAGCCGCCGTAGTTGGTTCAAGCCGATATGCACCGTCGGGTTTGTGATACGGCCGAAGTACTCGGGGGCTTGTGTTCTGGGGTGGTGAAGCGATCGGTCGTAGCTGCCAGGGATCACGTGACGGGTCAGAACTTCGCCGTAGTAAGGAAGGGGCCACTCCCAGTCTTCGAGCTTGTCTTTCGGATCGTCGAGCCACCGTTTGGGATCAAGTATTTCTCCCGTCCGCCCGTCCGAATGATGCCATCCGCATGAGGCTACCGCTTCGCTATAGGGCACGACGTCGGCTTTCAGCGCCTCTAATATCCGTGTCGTCGCGGTCAGGCCCAGCCTGCCATACCCCTCCGGCAGAGGCGCGTTCGCTGTCGCCTCCGCATGTTTGCGATCAAGCCCTTGTTCCTTGATCAACCAGCCCACGAGATCTGCAAATTCCGGGTCGCTTTGCACCGCCCGAATACGCCGGACCACCTTCCATTGCGTGTCATCACTCAGCGTAGACCAGCGTGTCCCGAACCGGTCAGGATGCGACAGGCTGGCGCGCACAAGATCGCATTTAATCGCGTCATGATTGGCGGTTTCCAGTGTAAACGACTGCTCGGGCCTGAGCTTGATCACCTTACCGAGCGCCTTCAGCTTCATCGTCATGCCAACCAGCGACTTGGTGTGGCTTTTATTGTCGAGCGCATGAATGATCTGGTCGCGTTCGTCGCGCGTAAGGCGCCGAGAGGGTTCCCCTCGCGCCGCGACCCGCAGGGCATTCACAGTCTCGAAAAGAATACGGCGCTGGTTCAGCGGATGCGCGCTCGGGATGCGCTTTTCGTCAGTGAAAAGGCACAATCCCACCTCCGGTGTCTTCAATGGTCGCTGGTGAAAAATGATGAGCCCGATCTCATCGCGCAAATCATCCGTCAGCACGTCAGGGTGATGCCGTGCCTGCGCCGCCCAGAGTTTTTCAAACTCTTCCGACAGATGCCTGCGATCAGGATAGAAATCGTATCCCGCCTCCGCCTTCTCTGCATTGTCCCGCCGCGCCACTGACAGACGCGTGCGCACTGTTGGCACCTGCTTCGAGTCGGGCGCAGCGGCACGGCGCATATGCAAAAACTCGCCATAGGTCCGTGCGCCCTTGGCCATCATCGCTTGATCGAGGCGCGCCGTGGCATCCTTGATCTTGCCGCTCTCATTGTCCCCGCGGTCCGCCTTGCGGTTCGACTTGAAGCCACGTCGCTGGTTGATGTGAAATAGCGCGCGCCCGAAATGGTTCAGCGGCAGGGCTGTGTCCAACCCTTCGGCGCGCAACTGGTAGGGATCACGCTGCTCAAGCTCTTTCGCTTCCGCAGGGTCAGAGGGCATCAGCCCGACCTCCGCCATCCGCTTCATCAGTGCCGCCTTGCGTCGCAGGAACCGATCCCGCCCGCGCCGCTGCGCGCGGGCCGCGCGCCTGTCCACTGCCAATGACGCCCCCGACTTCGGATCGCGGCCTGCCCCCTTGTCCGATGTTGAAAAAACACGGACCCCGCCGTCCATCGCCTCGATGATCTTTTCGCCGTCTAGTCTGTAAAGATACCACCCAATTGAATTCGTTCCAATATCAAGACCCAACCTGTAACGCGGTGACATACAAACACACTCCCGGAGTTTAACGATGTCGTTCGGGGTTTACTTTTCCATAAATACCAACCACAGTCAAACTATGGCTGGCCGATGCTGGTAATGTTGCCGCCGGGGTCCACACCCGGTTACGGATTTTTTCCGTCGGCGACTGTCTGCATCCTTTGCGGGATCAGAAAACGCTTACCATCGGGACAAAGGAGCGTCCACACCTCTCGCCTAAAAGCATGACCTACCCTCGCTGTCATTCGACAACGAGATGTCGTTCGGTTGCGATTGGACCGCGAATTTTGAACATGACTTGACCGAGAACTGTCAGCTGCTAAAGAATACAGTCGTTCAAAATTCGCGGTCGAGCCGTTAACAAGCATTCGATTGCACCACATCAAAACGCGGGCCACGGCCTGCGTTTTCTTTTTTTGCGCTGATTGGATGTCCGCTTCCGGCAATCCTTTTAGAGGGCGTGCAACGGCAGCGAACTTCCGCTCTCCGCCCGAGCACAAAGTGTGGGTGCCCTTCAGGTTCGTTTCCTTGAAGCCTATGCGTCCCGCCTGCTCCATACCAGATACGCCACGTCCTCCTCTTCGAACAGCGCCGTGCGGATCGCATCGGGAAAACTCGGGTCGTCGAGCTGCACGCTGAGATACTCGCGCCCATCCTCGCCGTTGGCCTTGGTTTTCCAGGCCGCACCGAGTTCCGCGCGCCCGGCATAGACCCGGAAATCCGGCGCCCCCTGGCTCGATTTCTTGTCATTGGCAACGATCCGAGTCTTCACGTTGATGGTGAGCGTTCGGATCGTGCCGGTATAGCCGTCCTTGGACGGGGTGAAGGTGCCGATGGTGGCCATGTCAGATCTCCTTGTTGCTTGTCTCGAGGGATTTGCGCGCCTTCCGGAAACCGGCGTCCTGGGCCATGAAGGCGCGAAGCATATACGGGATGAGCTCTGCGATGCTTTCGGTTTTGCCGTAGGTGCGCTGGTAGATCTCCGCATAGTCATTGAGCTGAGAGCTGAGCTCCGACGTGGCCGTAAAGGTGATCTTCACCGTTTCGCGGTCGGGAAGTTCGTCGAGGCGGAGGCTCATGGGGCCGCTCCATAGGGTTGCAGCACGAGGTCGCGCGAAACCAGCACGCGCACCGGCCGGCCTGGACGCACGGTCAAGGTGGGCTGGACGTAGAGCGTACGCTCGATGATCGACTGGCCGGCGCGGTTGAGGCTCTCCTGGACGGAACCTCGGATCGCAGCGACGAGAGCGCGATGCCGCGCATAATGCGTCCGCTATGGATATCGACACGGTCGGACAGGCCAGCATAGCCCGCGCCGTCGGTGGCCGGCATGGCATCGATCAGGATCGAGCTGCCATCGGGGAAGATCAGCCGGTCCCAGACGACCAGCGCGCGTTCCTGCCCTTAGGCGACGCGGTTGTCATAGCGCCCCAGCAATCGCGTGCCTTGCGGGATCAGGAGATGCCGTCTAGTGGCAGTGTCGTAGGCATTCTCCGTGACCTGGGCGATGACGAGGCCAGGCAAATCGGAATTGAGACCCGTCACGAGACTCGCGACGATCACGCTTCCGGCCATAAGCGTATAGGGCGAGGGCGGAGCGGCGAGATCGAAGGGGTTGCGCGTGTTGCTGTCGGGCCCGGCGGTCACAAATTCGATCTTGGCGCCTTGCAGGTTCGGATCGTCTGCGCCGCCGACCGTTGCGGGGAACAGGGATGTGGGGTCCGCGGCGACCGGGAGCTCCGGTGTCGTCGCGGCATCGAACAGACCCTCGAGGCTCCCGGGTCGGGTCGAGAGCTGGAACAGGATGGCGGATTCGCGGCCCCGTCCGCGAGGACATGCATGGCCATCATCCCGCAGCCGACGGGAACGGAGAGATATACCCATTTGATCGACAGACCCAAAGGGCCGCCGGTCAAAGACGTCCAAATAAAATCAAGTGCAGGAATGGTTTGCGCATCGAACCGCGAGGGGTAGTCGTAACCATTCCACGCGATCAGAAGCAGAAAACCTAAGATCGGGAAGGCCATTGTCGCCTTGAGGAGCCACCGCCGGCGCGGCCCCAGTGCATCGGGCAAGAAGTCCAGTGAGACAAAGTCGCCGCGTGTGAACGCCAAACCTAAGACGAGGAAGGTTTGCCAGATCAACAGATAGCGGCAAAGTTCTTCGGCCCATATCAGGCTGCCGCCACCCAGGTACCGATATTAGACTTGCGTCACCATGACGATGAGGATGGCTGCCATGCTCAGTCCGGCAAGCGCGTGGATCAGCAAGACATACCCGCGATAAATGTACGACAAGACTGCCAAATGCTCATCCCATAAATACAACGCGCGCCCGGGCGGGAGAGGACCGGGCGCGCGAAGGTGCCGTGATCAGGTTGCCTGAGTTGCCTGTGCTACAAAGTCCGCAATGAGTGGGTCCCGTGCGGCCCATTCGGAGGTCAAGGTCGCCACCTGAGCCTGCATCACGGCGAGATCAGCAAGTTCGGCAATTTCAACACCGTTGGCTGCCAACACTTCTCGACCTTCCAGGTCCTGGATCTTCGCATAATCGAGCGTTGCCTGGACGGAACGACGGCCTGCCTCCACCGCTGCAGCCTGTTGCTCTTGAGTGAGGCTGTCCCAGAAACGTTGCGAGGCAAGCGACGCCATGTGCCAAGGATAGTGACCCGTTAGGGTGAAGTTGCGGCCAGCTTCCCATAGGTTCTCGCCGAGCATAGAGGAGATATTGATTTCAACGGCATCAATAACGCCGGTTTCGAGAGCGCCGTAAACCTCTCCATAGGGCAGGCCAACAGGTGCCGTTCCGACGGCTGCCCAAACTGCCTGATGGAGCGGCACTGGAACGATCCGGGTTTTTAGACCGGCAAAGTCATCAAGCTGGGTCACAGCTCTTGGAACGGACAGGAAATGGCGTTGGCCAGTGTCTGCAATGGCGAGCGCTTTCAGACCAGCGGCGTCGAGGTCGTCTAGAATGGCTTGGCCAGCCGCACTCTGCGCAAGCTCTCCAAAATGGTCATAGTCACGGACGAGAAACGGCAGTTGCCAGGCGTTCATGCCCTCGCGCCCCGTGACCAATGGCACCAACACGCCGGATGCAACTGCGATGTCCATCGTGCCGGCAACAGCACTTTCCAGCAAATCCCTGTCGCCCCCAAGCTGACGGTTCGGGAAGATCTGGACGTCGAAGGCGCCGGGCATCAGCTCTTCCAGTGTTTCGGCGAAGCTGGTGGCGAGTACTTGTGCTGGATGCACCTCGCTGGCGGCATGGGCGATACGCACGCGCGTCGCATTAGCTCTGGCCACATGGGGCATTGCCAGTGTCACGGCAGCAGCCGCGCTTGATTTCAAGAGTATCCGTCTTTTCAGCGTCATGTCCATTCCTCCCTTTGGATCACGCAAACCCGTCGATGCAGCTCTAAGGCATCGGGTAATCATCAGCGTTCAGCACCCATCCCGGCTTTTCTGAGAAGTCGCGACGTGGCGGGCCGAAGATATCGATCAGAAGATTGTCCCCAGGTCCTGTTGCCTGTGTGGTGTGAATGACTGGCGGTGGGATCACGAGCATGGACGGCGTGTCCATCTCGATCACCTGATCGTCTTTCCAGTCAGCCATGTCGCTGGTCCAAGGCCAGCGTAGAAAATGCTTGAATGAGCCGGTAAGTGTTAGGGAAACCTGTTCAAAATCGTCGTGATGATGTGGCGACATCTTTGATGGATCTCGAGGGCCCACATAGGGCGGGAGAACGTTCACCATCAACGTCGTACAGCGGAAGATACGCCCAAATCGCCCTTCTTCCGGCGGGACATCAAGAGAGTAGTGCCGCACCGACCAGCCGGCCGGTGGTTCAGGCCAGGGTTCAAACGACGGAATATGGGTTCGCGGCGTCGAATAAGCGTCAGCATTGGCACATTCCGCGATCAGATCGGTGTTTTGTGCAGAGAAGATCCTCACAACCTCACCACCGTCGACCGCGTCAACTTCACTGTCGCCGGGAGGCACAAAGGCAATTGAGAAGCCGGGGACCGTGACGGTCGTTCCATTCCATGTGATGCGGCCTCCGTCCGAGGGAAACACGACACAATACTCGTCGACTTGCTGCGTTCGTGTGAAACGTGATCCTGGGGCGACCTGCGAGTAGGCCACTAAGAAATTGTTGCCGCGCAGCATCCAAGTCTTTCCGTTCGAGTCGGAAATCTGCGGAGCATCACGGTAAAAATGCCCTTCCTGTGGCTCCGCAATAAGCCCTGTCATTGAAAGTGCCGAGCCAGGGCTGGCAGCGGCCAGCGTGGACCGGGGGTCGGACTTGTCGTACATCGCATACATCCCTGAATGTCACGTTTTGCAGAACGTTGTTCTATTTGTCGGAACGTATGTGCGGTTGGGGATTGATGTCAACCACCGCTCCCGTGCATCCTCGGAACAGGAATAAATGAGGCCAAACATGCAAAATGAGAGCAGCAGCACTCCTGAAACGATTCAGAGCGTTGAGGTTGCTTTGCGCATTCTAGAGACCCTCGTTGAGTCTGATGACGATATTGGCGTCACGGCTCTGGCGCAGGCGCTGGATATGACGAAAAGCAAGATACATCGTCACCTGCGGTCATTGATGGCATTAGGCTACATTGCCCAAACACCCGAAACCGAAAGGTACAGACCCGGCGCAAAAATGCTATCGTTGGGCCAAGCTGCTGCACGATCCATTGACCTACTCTCTATCGCGCAGCCCCATTTGCGCAAACTGCGCGATGATACCGGACATGCCGTTGCTCTTGCGAACGTTGAAGAGGACGGAGTTCGCATTGTCTCTACTCTGCCGGGGCTCATGCAGATTGATGTGGGTGTTAGGCCTGGGTCACTCTTGGGCTTTACCAATTCGGCGCAGGGCAAGATCGCGTTGAGCAGGTTTTCTCCTGATCGTTTGTCGGCGATTTTGGACGGTCCACTTCCTGCCGCGACGGATTACTCACTCTCAACCAAACAGAGCCTCACATCGGAATTGGACACCTTGCGTCAACAAGGGTGGGCAACTGCCGCCAATGAAACGGTGATGGGCCTTAACGCGCTCGCTTCATCTGTGTTCGACTCGGAAGGTCGCGTTATCGCAACAATCGCGATTGTTGGGCTCGTCGAATACATCAAAACACCTCCATCCTCCGATCAAATCACCGCTGTGCAAAGCACGGCGGAACGCATTTCCAAAGAACTTGGATATGACTTGGAACACGCCACCCTGTTGACATAGAGAGATCTCCACCTTACCCACGACGTCACGTAATACAGAACATTGTTCTGTTCAACGATACTATTCAGAGGTCTTGGGAGGAATGAATGGGCTATCTGCAGGAATTGTCGACGGGACAGTCTGAAACCGCCAGAGGATTGCTTCAAGACGCTGTCGACCCTCACGTCCACAGTGGCCCGTCCATGGCGCCACGCGCGACCGACCATATTCAATTGGCGGAGATGCTCTCTGAGGCAGGCTTCCGCGCGGCTGTGACAAAAGACCATGACTAAAGCGGAACCATGTACGCCAAGCTCATCGCAGACCATCATGGTGACCTGAAGACCCGTATTTATTCAGGCATCGTGCTGAACAACGTTGTGGGGGGGATCAACCCCTATGCCGTCGAGCATATGGACTTGTTGGAGCGCGGCTGTGGAGATTTGTGGACCTGGCAAGGCGATTGGAATTTCTCATTGCCGGATTTGGCTGGTGCCGAATGCCAGAGCATTTGGTCCTCGACCATCTCGCTTCAGGTAAGCTTGTGGAACTCGAGTTAGAGTTCGACCCAACACCCAGAGAAGGTCTCACGATTTACGTCGCGCACCTTCGCGATCACTCCTTTGGGCCAGCGGGAAATTGGTTGATACAGCGCCTGCGTCAGCATCTTGACCACACGGAAAGCGCGTGTCCATAAACGGTGGCAGCGGCCATCAAACTCGCGTCCTACCTCACAATTCGAATGATCTGGAAAGGGATCAAAGGTCGAGATAATTCTGTGATTATGGAGAATAGGTGGCGGCCCGTAGACGTGCGAGTGCGCTCTCTACGGCCAAGCCGAACTCATGACCTTGCGAACGCAAGTAAAGGTTCGATGTCGTGTGCGTCTGCGGCGCGCAGTGCTGCGACGTAGGTTTTTCGGGTCTCGCTCACATCGGTCAGGTTTCGCCGACCCCAGGTAAATGGCTCGCCGCCTAGCCGGGCAACGAGCAGGTCGCCCATCAATCGGGTTGTGCGGCCGTTGCCGTTCGGGAAGGGGTGTATGGCCACGAGCCGGTGTGCAGTCTCACGGCAATCTCGTCTGGCGAAAACGTGTCATGCTCGATCCAGTACCGGGCGTCGTCTATAGCCACACGCAAGTCGACACCGATCCGCATCGGGTGCACGCCGATGTTGCGCTCCGTCGTCCGAAACTGTCCCGCCCATGCCCAGACTTCTCCAAACAGCCGCTTGTTCACATCCCGGAGGAAGTCTTCCGTGAGGATGTCGCGCCGGCGAGCACGCCACGCCCAGGCGGTGCCCGCCGTGATGTTGGTTTGCTCGGCCTCGTTCAGGTCGCGCCTGAACGTGATCCAGGTTTGAAGTAGCCCCTCGCGCTCTTCGGGAGCGAGGGGTGTGGCGTCGTCCGGTTCGTCGAAGAGATCGCTCACTCGTCTTCCCATAGATCGCGCGACCGAAGATGGTCGCGCATATAGGCATCGATCTGCGCCTCGCGATCTATCTTTGACAGGCCCTGTGCTTCGAGATCCATGGTGTGCGATATCCGGGCAAGCTCCTGACGTGCGATCTCCCGGGCGCGGTTTTCCACGGTTTCTGCCAGCGTTGACCGCGGCACGAGTGCATAGACGACAACGCAGTCCATGGCCTCGGCCGCTCGGCGCAGGGTGTTCAATTGGATGGTCCCTTGAACTTCCGACTTCTCGAGATCCGCAATGCTCTGTGCCTTCACGCCGAGGCGCTTGCCAAGCTGAGCACCGGACATGCCGAGAGCGTCCCGGATCGCGCGAACCCATCCCTTGGTCGGTGCCTGGAACCGTTCGATCGGCTTCAGGGTTGCGAGGCGGGTGTCGAGCCGTTCCCGCGCTGTGGCGCGTCCTAAACGTTCCATAAGGCTGTATCCTGATACAAATCCTCTCATCATCAGGCTATGACCTGTGAGTACGCGTTAGTCAATAAGGCTACAACCTGTCAATAAGGGTTTGTATATCAGGTCACAGCCTGAATGCGAGCTTAGACTGCTGACGAAAAGTGCACTACAAACTGTACTACACGATTGAGCTCTTCGACTGTATAATACACTGAATTAGATAGGATTTATCTTCATGACCGAGTCTTCTCGACCGCACCAAAACAGAATCCCTTGCGTATTGGCGCCGCTAACGCTCTGAACGGTCAGTTTTTTTGGTGTTCTGGGGTCCTCTTTTTGGCAGTATGGAATGCGACCTGAAAAGGCCGGTATTCGCCTGGCCCAATGCAGGGGCGGTTGCCCTTACCGCCGCGGTTCTCAGTGCCGGGCTGGTGCTTTTGTATCGCCAAATGAAATGCGCATCCATGCCTGTAGGCAAGAGGTCGCTTCAGTCGCCACCACTCGGACAGCCCTTTGCTGCCGACCTAGATAGCACAGCGGACCCAATAAACAGCGTCAACTTGCGAGTTGTCGGAAAGTAGAACCCTAGCGCATATCGAAACGAACAATGGTGAGGTCACACAACTTCCGGCTCTGTTGGGAATTTGCTTCCTTGTGACCGGCAACTTGTGAACATTGCACCGGTTAAAGCGGCTGCAATTGTGTCTGCATTCGCATCAACTGGCTATAGGTTGCCAGAATTCAACTGCTCTGTAGTCACTGCCGGAAACGAGAAAACATCACAGTCGGCCGAGGGTCCGATGCGTATTGCAACAGCCATGTTCCACCACATCCGGGGGACGCGGCACGCGGGCTAAAGACATTCTTACGTTTGGCAAGCGCGAGGTTTGACGGCTCGAAAAGGAAATTGACTCGATTGGTGGGCGGATCATCACAGCATCTGACGGTGCGACCATCCGGTGTAATGAACACAGGGTCGAAGGGCTTGAGCGGAACAGGACCCGGATGACCGGAACACTCAGCAAATAGGCCGCACCCACAGGCACCTTCTTAAAAGAACAGGAATTGACCACTCAATTCCGCGCAAGTCTTCGGAATATACGTACAAGCGGGACAATGACCGTGCGTCGATTGGTACTGAAGCTCGCGCTCGCACCGCCGATTAAGCACTACCTAAAACTTAGGGGTAGTACCGGTAATTTAACGTTACCGTTCAAGGCGTTAGAAGCGCCAAATCCCAGGTGAGCCTGTCGTGGTGCCCAGGAGAAGACTCGAACTTCCACTTCCTTTCGGAAACTGGCACCTGAAGCCAGCGCGTCTACCAATTCCGCCACCTGGGCTAGGTGCTGTCGCAGAGCAGCCGTTTAGACCGGGGTGCGGGCCGTGTCAACAAGTCCATCGGCACTTTTCTGATCGCTAGAGTGTGATTTGTAACGGCTGGTTTACGCCGCAAATCCTATGCTTCATGTTGCCACCTTGAGAGCGTTGTTACCAGATCGTAACAGTATGAAATATTCAAGAGAGAGAATGTTATGATCCCTCAAAGCCCTATTGTTACGATATTTGGCGGGTCCGGTTTCGTCGGACGTTACATTGCACGCCGTATGGCGCGTGCGGGATGGCGAGTGCGCGTCGCGGTGCGTCGGCCAAACGAGGCATTGTTCGTGCGTACCTACGGTGTGGTCGGTCAAGTCGAGCCCGTACTGACAAATGTTCGCGACACCGCATCTGTTGCAGCAGCGCTGAACGGGGCGGACGCGGCGGTGAACTGCGTTGGCATCCTTGCACCCATGGGCAAGCAGACATTTGACGCTGTGCAGGCTGATGGAGCCGAACGCGTCGCCCGGCTTGCCAAAGATGCCGGTGTGTCCCGGTTCGTACATGTTTCTGCCATTGGCGCGGATGTGGACAGCCCTGCGGACTACGCCAGGACGAAAGGGTTGGGCGAGGCGGCAGTGACCTCGCATCAGCCCCGGGCTGTGATCCTGCGTCCGTCGATCATTTTCGGGACCGAGGATCAGTTCTTCAATCGGTTTGCCGGGATGGCGAGGCTTTCGCCGGCGATACCGGTGATCGGACCAAACACACGTTTTCAGCCGGTTTTCGTGGATGATGTGGCTGCCGCGGCCGAGAAGGCCCTGGTGGATGGCGTGGAACAGGGTATCTACGAGCTGGGCGGCCCCGAGGTCGAGACCTTCCGCAACCTGATGAAGCGCATGCTGCGTGTGATCAGCCGCAATCGCCTGATCCTCGGGGTCCCCATGCCAATTGCGCGGATCCAGGGGCGGGTGTTCTCGGGTCTTTCTTATGCTACGGGCGGTCTGTTTCCGGCGCCGTTCACCTATGACCAGGTGCTGATGTTGGCACGGGACAACGTGGTCTCGAACGGCGCGCGGGGCTTTGGCGATCTGGGCGTTTCTCCGTCGGCAATGGCTGGGATTCTAGAGGACTATCTGACCCCGTACCGACCCTATGGCCAGTATGCCCGGATTACCGAGTCCGCCAAGAATCTCAGGCCCGGTTCAACCATAGGCAATGGCCAGTAAAATCACGCCCAGAACAACGCGGTAGACTACGTAGGGCGTGTAGCTGACGCTTCGCAATAGTCGCATCATCAGTGCAAGGGCGGCCAGCCCGGCGAGGAACGCAAGACCGGCGGCAACAAGAAGTTCGATACCAACTGCCAGATTGCCACTCGACAGAACATCCAGGCTGAGAAGCGCACCTGAGGCCAGAATAGTGGGGATAGACATCAGCATCGCGATCCGGGCCGCAGCCTCGCGCGTGTAACCCTGTGCCAGACCGCCGGTGATCGCAGCGCCCGACCGGGATGTGCCCGGGATCAACGCCAGTGCCTGCCAAATCCCCATGATAACGGCATCGCGTAATGTCCAGGACTGGGCTGACCGGCCCTCTGCACCCCGGCGATCCATCCACCACAGAAGAAGACCAAACAAAATCATCGCCCAACCGATCACGGCAAGCGATCGAAGACTGTTGGCCCAGCCCGTTACGGCCAAAATAGCACCGAAGAAAACCACCGGTATGGTGGCCACGATAAGGCACAACGCAAGGTGCGTTTCATAGGTCGTAAGGTCGAACCTCAGCAGGCGTAGAAATCCGCGGGCCGCCAGTCCGACCTCGGTCCGGAAATACAGGATCACAGCCACCAGCGTCCCCAGGTGAACCGCAATATCGAGCTGCAGATCATTGCCGGTCTCACCGGCCCATTGATGCCACAAGACCAGATGGGCTGAGGAGGATATGGGCAGGAACTCAGTAAGCCCTTGAATAAGGGCGAGGACGACAATGTGATAGAATGCCATAAAGGGGAGACCTGCTCGAATTCGTCTTGAAGATGTGGTAGCAGTTTGGACGGAGCGCGGCAAACCATGTGTTTAGGTCCGGAAGTTTACCTATTTTTGCCCAGCGGTTAACCGAATACGGCGCATTGCGCCCGGAAGAAATTGAATTAGGTCAGCTATTCTGACTTTATTTTAGATCATTGGTAGTGTAAACGTCGCGTTCCTTGGCGAAAAGCTTCGCCGAAGGTGGGAGGAACCTCTGTGGCACAACAGAATATGCTCAAGTTTGTCGAAATCTCACGCGTGATGCCTGAGAAACGGTCGGCCGAAGAACGCCGGGAGGATTTTGGCGAGATTTATCGCGAGTACGCCGATGCCAAGGCAAAGGAACAGGCTAGCCGGTGTAGTCAGTGCGGTGTTCCGTACTGCCAGACCCATTGTCCGCTTCACAACAACATCCCCGACTGGTTGCGGCTAACGGCAGAGGGGCGGCTGCGCGAAGCCTATGAGATCAGCCAGGCGACCAATACCTTCCCCGAGATTTGTGGCCGGATCTGCCCGCAGGACCGCCTGTGCGAGGGCAACTGCGTGATCGAGCAATCGGGGCATGGCACGGTCACGATCGGCTCGGTCGAAAAGTACATCACCGATACGGCGTGGGAGGAGGGTTGGGTTAAACCCATCGCACCCGCGGATGAACGGCCCGAAAGCGTTGGGATCATCGGGGCCGGCCCAGGAGGGTTGGCGGCCGCCGATGCCTTGCGCCGCGGTGGGTTTCAAGTCACCGTATATGACAGGTATGACCGGGCCGGGGGGTTGATGACCTATGGCATCCCGGGATTCAAACTTGAAAAAGATATCGTCATGCGTCGGAACCAGCAGTTGGTTGATGGCGGTGTCGCCATGAAAATGAACTGCAACATCGGCGCTGACATCACGTTTGATGCCGTGCGCGAGGCCCATGATGCCACCCTCATTGCGACGGGTGTTTACAAATCGCGGGACCTTGCCGGTCCGGGTGCCGGGCTGCAAGGCATCATCCGGGCAATTGACTTTCTGACGGCAAGCAATCGCAAGAGCTTTGGCGATGACGTGCCCGAATTCGACGATGGCGAGCTGAATGCCGAGGGCAAGCGCGTGATCGTCATCGGCGGTGGCGATACGGCTATGGACTGCGTGCGCACCGCAGTACGGCAGGGCGCCACGAGCGTGAAATGCCTCTACCGCCGCGACCGCGCAAATATGCCTGGTTCTCAGCGCGAAGTTGAGAACGCCGAGGAGGAAGGTGTCGAATTCGTGTGGCTGACCGCGCCGAAAGGTTTCGTGGGCGATGGCCATGTCAGCGGAGTCCGGGTCGCCCGAATGCGGCTTGGCTCCCCCGACGCATCCGGTCGTCAAAGCCCCGAGGAAATCGAAGGGGCCGACTATACCGAGACGGCGGATCTGGTGATCAAGGCGCTCGGGTTCGAGCCCGAGCCCCTGCCCACCCTATGGGGACAACCGGAATTGGAAGTGACCCGTTGGGGCACGATCCGCGCGGATTTCGAAACCAAGGAAACCAGCTTGCCGGGTGTGTATGCCGTGGGTGACATTGTACGCGGCGCATCACTGGTGGTTTGGGCGATTCGAGACGGGCGTGACGCTGCTGAAGTGATCATGCGCGAACTTACCGCCAAATCGACAGCCAAGGTCGCGGCAGAGTAAAACACAGAACATTTTTGCACGCCGAAACCCGCGCGGATTTGGCGTGCAACCTTTGGAAGCGGACACGACAGGGACCGATGAGACACCGCTGCAAACCTAATGGGTACGCGGCCCGACCAGAATCGGGTCTGAGCGCCACAAACGGTGAATGAGATGGCAAAACGAACCGGCAGATGCCTATGCCGCGCGGTGAGCTACACAGTTCTGAAAGAATTGGATCACGTGGACGCATGCCACTGTGGAACATGTCGCCGCTGGTCGGGCGGGGTGCATCTGGGCGCGGATGTCGGATCGGATGAGATGGAGCTGTTGGGGGAAGAAAACCTTGTGCACTACCAATCCAGTGAGTGGGCGGAACGCGCCTTTTGCGCGACCTGCGGCACGCACATCTATTATCGCATCACGGCGGAAGGCCCGGGCAAGGGGGTGTACTCCCTATCGGCCGGAACTCTGGATGACATGAATGGACTGCCTCTCAAGAAAGAGATCTACACCGATTCAAAACCGGATGGATACGATTTCGTCGGGGATCATCCACGCATGACAGAAGCCGAGTTTCTGAAGTCGATCGGACTTACCCCGTGATGTGGCATGTGGTTCGAAATTCCTGTGCGCTCTGCTTCGCATGTTGTGTCGCGATTTCGCAAAGCTCCGCGCAGCAGCGTGGCAAGGACGCGGCAACGACGCACTATAGCTTCGCCGAACCTGGCGCCTTTGGTTGCGCGGCGGACCATATGGTCGGCGCCCGTCTGCGGATTGACGACATGCGGATGCATACATCCGTAAGCGCCTTCGCTCTGGCACGGGCCGCTCGTCCGGATGGCGACAGTGTGCTTCTGCCGCCGCGGGCGATTTCCGAGCCCGGCCAGCCCGACCCGGCACTCCCCTTGCCGGCGCACCTGCTCGGCACGGTTGATCTGGAGCTTTGCCTCTCCCCAATCAGTGTGGAAGTTGTCGGGGGCGAATGGACGGTCCATGGGACACTGGGGGACTCGGAGGTTGTGGGTACTGGTTCCGCCAAGGCAGACGGTGTGGATGTGTTCATGCGTTCTATCGGTCCGGTGACGGGTTCCAGCAGCCTGGCCTGGACACTGTCGCTGAACCAGGTCCCGGTTAGGATTACGTCCGGCGCCGGGGGTACATTGGACCTCACGGCCTCCGGGCGGTATGACGTCCATTTGTTGCGTGGAATGGAGGCAACCGATGGGTAACGCCCGCAGCACAGGCCAGATGCCGCTGTTGTCGGCCTGCTGGATTGCCGTTGCGGCACTCTTGCTGGCGGCCTGTACCCCAGAGGATCAGGACGCGGCTGCGCGCGAGGCAGCAAAGCGTACCGTAACCCCGATTCTGGCGGCGCGCTTTCCGGGTCTTCCGGTGACACCGGTGGCGAACTGCGTGATCGATAATGCAACTGCAGCTGAAATCATAACCCTGGCCACTGCAAGTGTGACGGGGGTGACCCCGGCCGCGCAACAAACCACGACGCAGATCTTGGCGCGGCCCGGGACCATTGACTGTATCGCCCGCCAGGGGCTGAGCGGGGCCCTGCTGTGACCGAAACGCCGCACACCCGGGTCGGAGGCTGCCTGTGCGGA
>JBCCYF010000074.1:0-21443 GCA_039190275.1 Pseudomonadota bacterium
AACCAGATAGACGGGTGGGGGTGACGATAGGGTATTCATGGGTTCTCGGACGTCTTCCGGTAAGCGGACCAAAGGCAAACTCCGAGCGTCTGTAGCAGACCCGCACGCGCGGGGCCAGCGATGCGCGACGCGCAGGAACATACCGGGGCCAGCGACCGTTGCCGAGATGACGGCCAAACCTCCGGACAGGCGTGTTCGCCAAGGTCCAAGACCGTTGGTAAGGCCAGAACACCCCAATAAGAAGAGGACAAGACCACAGGATGCCCGCGCGCAGGATAAGGCGATATCGGCCGGACCGGTCACGCCGATAAGCTGCGCCGCTGCGACAGCTGAGAATGCGATGGTCAAATTTCCTATCGCCCATGACCGGCCGATGCCCAGCGCCCAGTGGGAGGACTTTGGGGGCAGGCCGGAGGTTTGCGCTCCCCAAGTTTCCAGTGCTGTACGCCCTGCGCACACCGAATTCCGGGCTGACCTACAGTTTCAATACTGCACAACTCTCAGGCAGTTCTGCGAAACTGACCTGCAATAGGCAATCCAGGCCCGACTGCGGGCAGGTGGCGCCTTGACCGCTTTGAAGGCGGATGTTCAGAGTGCAGGCCGCAGTGCAGCATTTTCGCCAGCCACAGCAACCGGAGGCTTTGTTGGCCGACCTTCACATCGTCGTCGTCGACCCGGACAAGGAACGTGCCGAAATGATCGTGGATGGCCTGCAACAGGTCGATGACGCGCGCATTACGGTGATCGGAGAGGTGATCGGTCTTGAACGCAAACTGGCAGCACTGGCACCGGACATCATCCTTATTGACCTTGAAAACCCGGGCCGGGACATGCTGGCCGATGTGGCGCGGCTGTCCAACCCCACACAGCGCCCGGTGGCGATGTTTGTTGATGGGTCCGACACGACAATGATGTCCGCCGCCCTGGATGCGGGCGTTTCAGCCTATGTGGTCGACGGGCTGAGAAGCGACCGTGTCAAACCCGTACTTGAGATGGCGATCGCCCGCTTCCATGCATTCTCGCGCCTTACAGCCGAACTTGAGGCGACCAAGGCCGCGCTGTCGGAACGCAAGATCGTGGACCGGGCCAAGGGGCTGCTGATGAAACGCCGCTCACTCTCGGAAGAGGAGGCTTATGCCCTTCTGCGCAAGACGGCGATGGACCAGGGCAAGCGCGTTGCCGAGATTGCCGAGGCGCTGGTCACCACGGCGGATTTGCTGTCATGACGCTGGATCACGTGCCCTGCGGTTTCATTCCGCTGACAGACAGCGCCGTTCTGGTCGCTGCGGTCGAGATGGGATTTGCCGCCGCTGAAGGGATCGCGCTGGACCTGAAGCGAGAGGCCAGCTGGTCAAACATCCGCGACCGGATCGCCATGGGTGTGTATCCGGTGGCACATATGCTCTCGCCCATGGCCGTATCGATGTCCTTGGGCCTTGGGCCCCTCCCGGTACGGATAGACGCGCCTTTTGTGATGAACCAGAACGGCAATGTTCTGACGGCCCGGGCCGAAATTGCGGCACATCTGGCCGATCTGGGCGCAACGCCGCGCGATCCCGCGGCCACCGGCGCCGCGTTGCGGGCGTTGACCCGCCGCAGCCTGCTGCGGATCGGCGTTCCGTTTCCGCACAGCATGCACCTGCTGTTAACGCGCTACCTGCTGGAGGCTTCGGGGGCCGATCTTTCGCGCGTCACCTTTGCCGTAGCGCCGCCGCCGATCCTGCCCGATATGATGCGCGCGGGCGAGGTGGATGCTTTTATGGTCGGTGAGCCCTGGGGATCCCTGGCAGTCGAACGGGGCGACGCGTGTATCCTCCTGCCGGGTCAGGCGATTTGGGCAGCGGCACCGGAAAAGGTACTCGGGACGCGTCGGGACTGGATCGAGGACCATCCGGACGTGGCCCGTCGCCTGTTGCGTGCCATGCATCGGGCGGCCAAATGGTGCAGCGACGCCGGATCGGCGTCGGTATTGGCCGAGATCCTGGCCATGCCCCATTATGTCAACGCGCCGGCCGACCTCATCCAGCGCGGGCTTGATGGTCAGATCGTGCTGAACAGCCAGGGCGATTTGCTGACCGTCCCTGGATTCGCCCGCTTCGGCGGTGGTGCCGTGAACTTTCCCTGGCGTAGCGCGGGTATGTGGATCGCCGATCAGGCCGCACAGGCCTGGGGCATTCCCAAACGCCAGGCGCAGACCGTCGCCCATGATGCGTTTCGCAGTGATCTGTATCGGCTGGCCCTAGCGCAACTTGACCCGATGCTTCCGGCGGCATCAATGAAAGTCGAAGGCAGTTTGCAGTCCGAGACGCTGGCGCGGGCGGTTTCGGGTGAAGTCCCGCTCGGCCCGGATTCCTTTTTCGATGCACGTGTCTTTGAGTTTGATGCCTAATCAACAAGCGCGCCTTGCACGATAATGAGGCAAATTTTCAAAGAATGACGAATTTCGGTTTTTCCGCTTGACGATTCAGGAAGCTCGCTGAAATGGTCCACCCAATCGCAGGCAGTGTCGTCTGCACACTTCGCCCCCACCGCCCGGGGGCATACCCGAGAGCAAAGCCGCTCGATCATGGATTTGACCCTAGTCAGATCCTCGATCAGCGGCTTTTTTTTGTTTTGGAGAGATCAATGACACTCAAGAAATGCCTGATGACGGCGGCAAGTTTTGCCTTGCTCGCCACGGCGGCCCCGGCAGAGATGCTGGACGTCGAGAAA
Source organism: Pseudomonadota bacterium (assembly GCA_039190275.1). GTDB lineage: Bacteria > Pseudomonadota > Alphaproteobacteria > Rhodobacterales > Rhodobacteraceae > Halovulum. The sequence continues at coordinate 2,713 of JBCCYF010000074.1, forward strand.
GACGAACTGACCTTCGGGTTTATCAAGTTGACCGACATGGCCCCGTTGGCGGTCGCCTATGAACTGGGATACTTCGAGGACGAAGGGTTGTTTGTCACCCTCGAGCCGCAGGCCAACTGGAAAGTCCTTTTGGACCGGACCATCGACGGAGAGTTGGACGGCGCCCATATGCTGGCCGGGCAACCCCTTGCCGCGACAATTGGTTATGGCACCGAAGCGCATATCGTCACCCCATTCTCGATGGACCTGAACGGCAACGGGATCACCGTGTCGAACGAGATCTGGGAGGAAATGAAGGGAAACATCGAGCACGATGCGGACGGCAAGCCGATCCACCCGATCAGCGCGTCCGCGATGGCCCCGATCGTTGAGCGCTACAAGGACGAGGGCAAACCCTTTAACATGGGCATGGTCTTTCCGGTCTCCACACACAACTACGAACTGCGCTACTGGCTGGCCGCGGGTGGTCTGCACCCCGGGTTCTATTCCGCTGACAACACCAGCGGTCAGATCGATGCTGATGTGCTGCTGAGCGTAACGCCACCACCTCAGATGCCCGCTACGCTGGAAGCCGGAACGATCCTGGGATACTGCGTGGGCGAGCCCTGGAACCAGCAGGCGGTGTTCAAGGGGATCGGCGTGCCGGTCATTACCGATTACCAGATCTGGAAGAACAACCCAGAGAAGGTATTCGGGCTGACCAAGGCGTTCACCGAAGAGAACCCGAACACCACATTGGCGCTGACCAAGGCGCTGATCCGGGCGGCAATCTGGCTTGATGAGAACGATAACGCAAACCGGCCCGAAGCTGTTGAGATCCTGAGCCGGTCCGAATATGTCGGCGCCGACTATGACGTGATCGCGGCATCGATGACAGGGACGTTTGAGTTCGAAAAGGGCGATGTCCGCGATATCCCGGACTTCAATGTCTTCTTCCGCTACAACGCGACCTACCCCTACTATTCTGATGCGATCTGGTATCTGACCCAGATGCGCCGCTGGGGTCAGATCACCGAAGACAAGCCCGATGAATGGTATGCCGAGGTCGCACAGTCGGTCTACCTGCCGGAAACCTATCTTGAGGCCGCACGGCTGCTGGTAGACGACGGCCTGGCGAACGAGGCGGACTTCCCCTGGGACAGTGACGGGTACAAGGAAGCCACCGCCGCCTTCATCGATGGGGTTGAGTACGATGGTCGTGCCCCGAACGCCTATCTCAACAAGTTTGAGATCGGGCTGAAAACCGGCGGCTGACGGCCGAAAACTCCTGATCGGTCGGAAGGGGGGTACGCCCCCCTTTCGCCAGTACCCGCAAATCTGACAAACCGGAAGGCAAGGCGACCCCATGAGTGCAGTCACAGATACCGACCTGACCCGGGAGGCCCGCCGCGAGCGCCTCTTCACGCGCATCAACAAGGCCGACGGCTACTTTCAGGTGCTGGGCCTAAGCTGGCTGACCCCCGCACTAAAGCTTGCCGCAGGGGACAACGCCCGCGGGAACCTGTCGGAGATCTGGCGGCTGCTGGGTGTTCCGATTCTTGCCATCCTGGTGTTTCTGGCCGGTTGGGCAACGCTGGCTCCGCAGGTACAAACCTCGCTCGGCGCGATACCCGGGCCGGTACAAGTGTATGAACAGGCAGTAAACCTCCACAAGGATGCTCAGCGCGAAGCGGATAAGGCAGCCGCTTTTGCCGAACGGCAGGAGGTGCGAAACGCCAAGCTGATCGCCGAAGGAAAAGAGGACCGGGTAAAGTGGCGCGAGTACACTGGCGCCCCGACCTATTACCAGCAGATCTGGACGTCGCTTCAAACGGTATTTTTCGGGTTCATGATTGCGACGGTGATCGCCGTGCCGCTGGGTATCGCCTGCGGTCTCAGCCCCACGATAAACGCGGCGATGAACCCGATCATTCAGATTTTCAAACCGGTTTCCCCGCTGGCGTGGTTGCCGATCGTTACAATGGTCGTTTCGGCCGTATACGTCACAAACGACGGCATGTTTTCGAAGAGTTTTCTGAACTCGGCGATTACGGTGACCCTGTGTTCGCTTTGGCCAACACTGATCAACACAGCGTTGGGGGTCTCCTCGATCGACAAGGATCTGATCAATGTCGGCAAGGTTCTGAAGCTCGATACGCGAACCAAGATCACCAAGCTGGTCCTGCCATCCGCGCTGCCGCTGATCTTCACCGGATTGCGGCTGTCGCTGGGCGTCGGGTGGATGGTTCTGATTGCGGCCGAGATGTTGGCCCAGAACCCGGGCCTGGGCAAATTCGTCTGGGACGAATTCCAGAACGGATCGTCGCAAAGCCTGGCCAAAATCATGGTGGCTGTGCTGACAATCGGCATGATCGGCTATCTGCTGGACCGGCTGATGTACGCCCTCCAGACCATGTTCACCTTCAGCGCGCAGAGGTAGGTCCGATGTCGGTACTACGAATGACAAACGTGCGGCATGCCTATGGAGAGACCCCTGTCCTCAGCGGCATCAATCTGAGCGTCGAGGAGGGGGAGTTCGTGGCGATCCTGGGATTCTCGGGGTCGGGCAAGACAACGCTCATGAACCTGCTGGCCGGGCTTGAGACCCCCACCAGCGGCACGATTGAGTTTCGCGGTAATCCGGTCACCGAACCGGGTCGCGAGAGAGGCCTGGTGTTTCAGTCCTATTCGCTGATGCCCTGGCTTACGGTGAAGGGAAATGTGGCCCTTGCCGTAGACGCAGTGCACAAGGACAAACGCCCCGCCGAGCGTACCGCGATCATCGACAAATACATCGATATGGTCGGCCTGAGCCATGCCGCTGACCGCCGCCCCGCCGAACTGTCGGGCGGGATGCGACAGCGGGTTGCCGTAGCGCGCGCATTGTCGATGCAGCCCGAAGTTCTGCTGCTGGACGAGCCGCTGAGCGCGCTGGACGCCCTCACTCGTGCCAATCTTCAGGACGAGATCGAGCATATCAGCCAGATCGAGAAGAAAACGATCGTCATGATCACGAACGACGTAGACGAGGCAATCCTTCTGGCGGACCGGATTATCCCGTTGAACCCTGGCCCGGACGCTACATTCGGCCCGGCTTACGATGTAAATCTACCGCGTCCGCGGGACCGCACCGCGATCAACGGCAACCCGGCCTTCAAGCAGTTGCGGGCGGAGGTCACCCAATACCTTATGGATGTGGGCATCTCCGCGCGGGTTGAGGGGACGCGTAGCTTGCCGCCAGTGACTGCCGTGCACCACCTTGTCCCGAAAGCCTATCGCGAGGCGGCAGGCGCGCACACCGACGAACGCTATTTGCAGTTCAGCCAGGTTCACAAAGTCTATCCGACGCCAAAGGGGCCCCTGACGGTTGTCGAGGACTTTGATCTGACCATGCAGAAAGGCGAGTTCATCTCGGTCATCGGACATTCGGGATGCGGAAAGTCCACCGCGCTGACGATGGCGGCGGGTCTGAACCCGATCTCAAAGGGTGCGGTGATTTTGGACGGCAAGCATGTCGAAGGGGCCGACCCCGAACGCGCCGTGGTGTTTCAGGCCCCCAGCCTGTTTCCCTGGCTGACCGCCAAGCAGAATGTGGCGATCGGGGCGGACCGGGTCTATCCCAAGGCCAGCCGCGCCGAACGGCAGGATGTGGTTGAGTACTATCTTGAGCGGGTCGGTCTGGCTGATGCGATGGACAAGCCGGCAAGTGCCTTGTCCAACGGTATGATGCAGCGCGTGGGGATCGCCCGCGCCTTCGCGCTGTCGCCGAAGCTGCTGCTGCTGGATGAACCCTTCGGGATGCTGGACAGCCTGACCCGCTGGGAATTGCAGGAAGTTCTTATGGAGGTTTGGTCGCGCACCAAGGTCACGGCAATATGTGTGACCCATGATGTCGACGAGGCTGTCCTGCTGTCGGACCGCGTGGTGATGATGACCAACGGGCCGCGCGCGCGGATCGGCAAGATCATGAATGTGGATCTGCCGCGGCCACGCAGTCGAAAAGCCCTGTTGGAGCATCCTGACTACTATGCCTATCGCGGTGAAGTCCTGCAGTTCCTGGAGGACTTTGAGCATGGGCATACCAAGCGCGAGGAGGCGGCATAATGGCACTGGACGCACATGCAATCGAGCTGATCCAAGACAGCTTTGAGAAGGTCAGCCCAAGCGCAGATGTCGCAGCGGACATTTTCTATGGCCGGCTGTTTGAAACGACCCCTGCGGTGAAGCCCCTGTTCAAAGGGGATATGACCGATCAGGGTGCCAAGCTTATGGCGACACTTGGCGCGGTTGTGAATGGGTTGAACGATCTTGACGCCATAGTGCCCGTGGCCCGGGATCTGGCGGTGCGCCATGTCGACTATGGTGTGACGGCGGATCACTACGGGCCGGTCGGCGAGGCGCTGATCTACGCGCTGCAAAAGGGACTTGGGCCCAGCTTCAACGCCGAGGTGAAATCCGCTTGGCTGTCGGCCTACGGCACGTTGAGCTCCGTCATGATCGACGCCGCCTACAGCACCAATCCGGAGGCAGGGGGATCGTGATGAAACTGGTCGTCATCGGGGCTGGCATGGCCTCGGGCCGTGCGCTGGAGCATTTGCTTGATGCAAACCCCGAACTCTATGACATTACGTTGTTCGGGGCAGAGCCGCGCGGAAACTACAACCGGATCATGCTGTCACCGGTCCTGTCCGGTGAGAAAGAATACGAGGATATCGTAACACATGACGCCGATTGGTATGCCGCGTTCGGCATCAAATGCCGCTTTGGCGAAACCGTGTTGGGACTGGACCGCACACGCAAAGTGGTGATTACCGATAAGGGGGAAACCCCCTATGACCGGGTATTGATCGCCACCGGCTCGCATCCGTTCATCATACCGGTGCCGGGCAAGGATCTTCCCGGTGTGATCACGTATCGTGACCTGGATGACACCAACAAGATGATCGCCGCAGCCCAGACCGAAGGCGCAAAGGCGGTTGTTATCGGTGGTGGGCTGTTGGGATTGGAGGCGGCAGCCGGGCTCCACATGCGCGGCATGGACGTCACAGTCGTGCACCTGATGGACCACCTTATGGAGCGGCAGTTGGACAGCGCCGCCGGGTACCTGCTGCAAAAGGAACTTGAGGGTCGTGGGATCACGGTGCTCTGCAACGCCAACACTGCCCAGATCCGGGGCGACGGCAAGGTTGAGGCGGTCCTTCTGAAAGATGGCCGCATGCTGGAGGCGGACCTGGTGGTCATGGCCGTGGGCATCCGGCCGAACATCGATCTGGCACCCAAAAGTGGCCTGGGGTGGGACCGTGGCATTCAGGTTGATGACGCGATGCGGACCCAGGATCCCGAGGTCTTCGCCATCGGCGAATGTGTCGAGCATCGGGGGGTTTGCTACGGCCTTGTCGCCCCGCTCTATGATATGGCGAAAGTGGCCGCCGCGAACATGCTGGGCCATCACGACGCGTTTCAGGGGGTCGAAACCTCGACCAAGCTGAAGGTCACCGGCGTTGATCTGTTCTCGGCCGGTGACTTCGCCCAAGGCGACGGGCGCGAAGAGATCGTCTACCGCGATCCCGCGCAAGGGATCTATAAGCGGCTGGTCATACAGGACAATCGTATCATCGGCGTGGTCATGTATGGCGATACCGCCGATGGGGGCTGGTTCTTTGCCAAACTGAAAGCGCAAGAGGATATCAGTGCCGAGCGTGATACGCTGATCTTCGGTCCAAGTTACGCTGGCGGGGCCGCATTGGACCCTATGGCGGCCGTTGCAGCCTTGCCGGATGAGGCAGAGATCTGCGGGTGTAACGGCGTAAGCAAGGGGCAGATCGTAGCGGCCATTCAAGGCGGTGCTACAACGCTGGAGGCGGTGAAGGCCAAAACCAAGGCCAGCACCTCCTGTGGCACCTGTACGGGTTTGACCGAACAGGTGGTCGCGATGACCATGGGCGACGACTTTGTACTGCCCGAGGCCGCGGGCATGTGCAAATGCACGGATTACACACATATGGATGTGCGACGCCTGATCAGGGCAAAAGCACTCCAGAGCATCCCGGCCGTGATGCAGGAGCTGCAGTGGAAAACCTCCTGCGGCTGCCATGTCTGCCGTCCAGCGCTCAACTACTATCTGGTGGCCGAGTGGCCGGGGACCTATGTTGACGATGGGCAGAGCCGCTTCATCAACGAGCGGGTGCACGCGAACATCCAGAAGGACGGAACCTATTCCGTGGTGCCCCGCATGTGGGGCGGGATCACAACACCATCCGAGTTGCGCGCGATCGCGGATGTCGCGGACAAGTTCGCGATTCCGACGGTCAAGGTGACCGGCGGCCAGCGGATTGACCTGCTGGGTGTGCAGAAGGAGGATCTGCCAGCGGTTTGGGCGGATCTGAACGATGCCGGGATGGTCTCGGGGCACGCCTATGCCAAGGGGTTGCGCACCGTAAAGACCTGCGTTGGCACCGACTGGTGCCGGTTCGGGACCCAGGACAGCACCGGCCTGGGCGTGAAAATCGAACGGATGATGTGGGGATCCTGGACACCTCACAAGGTGAAAATGGCCGTATCGGGGTGTCCACGAAACTGCGCCGAGGCCACCTGCAAGGATGTTGGCGTAGTCTGTGTGGACAGCGGCTACGAGATCGGCGTCGGCGGGGCGGCCGGCATGGACCTTAAGGAAATCGAGCGTCTGGCCAAGGTTGAAACCGAGGAGGAGGCGCTGGATGTGATCGTCGCCTTTGTGCAGCTGTACCGCGAGCATGCGCAGTACCTGCACCGGCCCTACAAGTGGATAAAGCAGGTGGGTATGGACTGGATCAAGGAGCGTGTGGTCGAGGATGCCGACAGCCGTGCGCAACTGGTCGCTGCCTTCAAACACTCCCAGACCTTCTATCAGCAGGACCCTTGGGCGGCGCGTGCTGCCGGGGTGGACGCGCATGAATTCCAGCCGCTGGCCGACCTGACCCAGGTGGCGGCGGAATGAGCGGATACATTGATATCGGAGCCCTGGAGGATATCCGGCCGCGTGCTGCGCGGCTGGTCAAGACACCGCTGGGCTGCGTGGCGGTGTTCCGCACGGCGGATGACAGAGTGTTTGCACTGGACGATATGTGCCCCCACAAGGGCGGACCGCTCAGCCAGGGTATCCAGCATGGCACATCGGTCACCTGCCCGTTGCACAACTGGGTCATCGATCTGAACTCCGGCGAAGCGCAGGGCGAGGATCAGGGCAGGGTACGGACCTATTCGGTACGGGTCGAGAAGGGACGCATCCTGTTGGACCGAGAATCTCTGGTCGCCGATATGGCTGCGGAATGACCACCCGAACGACATGTCCCTATTGCGGGGTCGGATGCGGAATACTGGCGGCCAACCAGGACGATGGCTCTGTGGCGATTTCCGGCGACCCGGATCATCCGGCGAATTTTGGCCGTCTGTGTTCCAAAGGCGCAGCACTGGGTGAAACCACGGACCTTGAGGGGCGTCTGCTGGCGCCCCGCATTGACGGCCGGACCGCGTCCTGGGATCAGGCCATATCGGCGGTCGCGGACGGGTTTGGAGAGGCGATTGATCGATACGGCCCCGACAGTGTTGCGTTCTATGTCTCGGGGCAGCTCCTGACCGAAGATTACTACGTCGCCAACAAGTTGATGAAAGGGTACATCGGCACGGCGAATATCGACACAAACTCCAGGCTATGCATGGCCTCCTCGGTTGCGGGCCACAAGCGTGCATTTGGCACCGACACGGTGCCGGGCACCTACGAAGACCTTGATGAAGCTGATCTGGTGGTTCTTGTGGGGTCGAACCTGGCCTGGTGCCACCCGGTTCTGCACCAACGGCTGTTGGCCGCACGCGCCACACGCGGTACGCGGATCGTCAACATAGATCCGCGCCGCACGGCTACGGGCGAAACTGCGGACCTTCACCTGGCTCTTGCCCCGGGAAGCGATACCGCCCTGTTCGGCGGGCTGCTGAGCCGCATTCGCGCGCGCGGGGCCGAGGACAGGTCATGGATCGCCGCGCATGTGAAGGGCGCCAATGCCGCTTTCGACGCGGCCTGCGGGTTGGACGAGGCGGCGCGGATCACCGGCATAGACCCTTCGGATCTGGCGTCATTCTACGATCTGTGGATCGATACCCCCCGGGTGGTCACTGTCTATTCTCAGGGTGTCAATCAGGCGCGCGACGGCACTGACAAGGTCAACGCGATCCTCAACTGTCATCTGGCGACCGGGCGGATCGGGACGGCGGGCTGCGGACCGTTTTCTGTAACCGGCCAGCCCAACGCCATGGGCGGGCGAGAGGTTGGCGGTCTGGCCAATATGCTGGCCTCTCATCTGAGCCTGGAGGTAGCCGCCCATCGCGAAATGGTTCAGGATTTCTGGCGCGCGCCCCGCATGGCCGAGCGGCCGGGGCTCAAGGCTGTCGAACTGTTCGACGCCTGCGCGGACGGTCGGATCAAGGCGCTGTGGATCATGTGCACCAATCCGGCCGTTTCGCTGCCCAACGCCGACCACGTGGCTGACGCGATCCGGGCCTGCCCCTTTGTCGTGGTCTCGGACATCATGGCCAAGACGGACACAACCGTTCTGGCGGATGTCCTGCTCCCTGCGACCGGCTGGGGCGAAAAAGACGGGACCGTTACAAATTCCGAGCGTCGGATCTCGCGGCAACGCCGCTTTCTGCCTGTCCCCGGTGAAGCGCGAGACGATTGGCGGATCATTTGCGATGTTGCCCGCGGGATGGGCTTTGACGGGTTCGACTATACAAGTCCGGCAGAGGTGTTTGACGAGTATGCGCATCTCTCGACCGCGGCGACGGATCTGGGTGTCGATTTGGATCTGTCAGGGCTGGTGGGCCTCAGCGCAGATGCTTACGCCGCGCTTGCCCCCGTGCAGTGGCCGGTGCGCCCCGGCCAAACTGGAGATCGGTTCTTTGGGGACGGACAGTTCTTTACGGCGGACGGTCGGGCCAGGATGCTCCCCATTTCTTTGACGGAAAGCGAAAACCAAACGTCCGCAGCACATCCATATGTGCTGAATTCGGGGCGGGTGCGCGATCACTGGCATACGATGACACGTACCTCGAAGTCACCAACGCTCAGCCAGCATATCGCCGAACCCTATGTCGAGATACACCCGCAGGACGCGGCGGCCCAGGCGATCGAAGACGCTGACCTGGTGACAGTTCAAAGCCCCCGCGGGCATTTGATCGCGCGCGCCCGGATATGTGACCGTACCGCGCCCGGTCAGGTCTTTGTGCCAATGCACTGGACCGCGTGCTGGACCGCGAAAGGGCGTGTGAATGCGGCGGTTGCGCCGGTGATCGATCCGGTGTCCGGGCAACCGGAACTCAAGCGAAGCCCGGTCCGCATCAGCCCGTTCCAACCAGCCTGGTACGGCTTTGCCATCAGCCGGGCCGAGCCGCAGCCGGACTGTGCGTATTGGGCCAAAGCCCGGGTACCTGGCGGCTGGCGGGTCGAACTGGCCGGAACCGGTCCCATGGACGATTGGGAGTCCTATGCGCAGAACACGCTGAATTTGGAAGGCCGTGCCATAACGGCCATCGACACCGCCCGCGGAACGGCGCGCCTGGTGTTTTCCGATGACAAGGGGCTGGAGGGCGCGTTTTTTGTAGCCCCAAAGCCCGTGGTCGCGGCGCGCAGCTTTCTGGCCGCCGCGCTGGCCACCGGGGCGACACCCGCAGGCATTATCGCGGGTGTGCCATCGCTCAACCAGCCCGACCCCGGTCCAACGGTCTGCGCCTGTTTCAACGTCGGCCTGAACACCATCCGCGCTGCGGTGTCCGACAGACGTGCCCTGAGTGTCGAGGCCATAGGGGCGCTTTTGCACGCCGGTACGAACTGCGGATCGTGCCGTCCCGAACTGCAAGCCATAGTAGATGCCGCGACGCTTCCCCTTGCGGCAGAATAGGAGAAACGACGATGAAGACATTTCCGATGTTTCTGAAGATGTCCGGCCGTCGTGTCTGGATCTGTGGCGGCGGTGAACAGGCGGCGCAAAAGGCGCGGCTGATTGCAAAGACCGAGGCAGAGATCAAGATTGCCGCGCCAATGCTGTGTCCTGAATTGGAAGCTATGGTGCGAACCGGCGCCGCGACGCATCACCAGCGCCCGTTGCGCGGTCAGGACCTGCGCGGCGCCGCATTGGTGTTTGCTGCCAGTGGATGCCCGGGCGCCGATGCGGCACTGGTCGCGGTCGCGCGGGATCAGGGTGTCGTGGTGAATGCGGTTGATATGCCGGATCTCTGCGATGCTTACACGCCTGCCATCGTGGATCGCGATCCCGTGGTTGTTGCCATCGGGACCGAGGGCTGCGCCCCCGTGCTCGGCCGCCAGATAAAGAGCCGGGTGGAGGCGATTCTCGAGCCGGGTCTGGGCCAGTTCACCGCCTTTGCCGGTGCGCTGCGGGCGCGGGTCGCGCAGCGGGTCCCCAGGATCGATCACCGGGCATTCTGGGCCTGGGCCTTCGGTGGGACACCCCGCAACCTGCTGGCGCAGGGCGAAGTTGATGCCGCGATGCAAAGCCTCTCGCAGGCGGTCGATGCCGGAACCGTTCCCATGGATGGCCGAGGATCCGTCGCCCTTGTGGGTGCCGGTCCCGGTGCGCAGGATTTGATTACCTTGCGCGGTGTAAAGCGACTGCAGGAAGCGGATGTGATCCTCTATGATCGGCTGGTCCCCGACAGCATCCTTGAGCTGGCGCGCCGTGATGCGGAACGGATCTATGTTGGCAAGGCGCCGGGCGACGCCTGCCTGCCCGAACGCTGGTCACAGGCGCGAATAAACCGCCTTACGGTCCAACTTGCACAGGAGGGGCAAAGGGTTGTTCGGCTGAAATCCGGCGATCCAGGGGTGTTCGGCCGTGCTGAGGAGGAGCTTGCAGCCTGTGCGGCAGCGGGCATCCCCTGCGAGCTTGTGCCGGGCATAACGGCGGCCAGCGGTGCACTTGCCGAAATGGGGGCGTGTCAGACCGAGCGTGGGGAGATCGACACCATGGCCCTTGTCACCGGTACCGACAGACATCATGGCGTCCCCGAAGCACTCTGTGCCCCGCTGCGGCCGGGAACACGCCTTGCAATATATATGGGCACGCGCAACGTCGCCGAGATCCAGACCGCGTTACTGCAGCATGCCCCCGCCGACCTGCCAGTGCAGATCGTCGAGGCCGCGACCCAGCCAAGCGCCCGCCGGGTTGATACGGTGTTGAGTGGGCTTGCGGACACCGTTGTTCAAAGGCAGATTACAGCCCCGGCGATGATCCTGGTCAGTCACCCACGCTCGCACGCGACAGATGTCGCACTGCGGGAAACCGGGGCGCGGATGGCCTGAGGCCGGTGTGCGATGCCGTTCTGAGGGTTCGACGCTAAAGTCTGTCCAGGCCCTTGGACGAGATGGCATCAGACTGGCAGTAGCGAACGAGCAGGACCATGGACGAGCCTGTTCGCCGACGGTACCGTGAGGCATCTTTTGGGGGTGATCATGGCAACGGGAACAAAGCTTAACGGCAGCCTGCGCAGGTTCATCGAACGACAACCGATGTTCTTTGTCGCAACCGCAGCAGCGACCGGGCGCGTGAACCTCTCGCCCAAAGGTGCGTCGACTCTCCGAATTGTGGATGACAACCGGATCATCTGGTTGAACCTGAGTGGCAGCGGAAATGAGACCGCCGGGCACCTGAGAGAACTTAACCGGATGACGCTGATGTTTTGCGCGTTCGAGGGTGATGCGATGATCCTGCGCGTCTATGGTCAGGCGGTGACAATACATCCGCGCGATGCGGCGTGGGCCGCGGCGGCGGCGCAGTTTCCGGCGCTGGACGGCGCGCGGCAGATTTTCGACCTGTCCATTGATCTGGTACAAACCTCCTGCGGGACCGGTGTTCCGCTCATGCAGTACACCGCCGACCGTGTTGAGGAAGAACTGCTGCCGTATTTCCGGGATATGGGTTCAGACGGCGTCGAGGCCTACTGGCGGAAAAAGAACATCGAGACGATTGATGGGTTCCCAACCGGCGTTGTAGAGGATTGAAACGTCCGAAACACCTTGCCCCGCGCAAATGGCCCCGCGTTGACGAGCTACAGTTCGACTTCGACCACCCCGCCGGGAGTGGCTACAAGCGACTGACACAGGATGATCGCGGTCTTCCACTGGCTTTGTGAAAGGACGAAATCCAGATGTTCAACTTCGCCCCTGACCAACCCGCATTTGCACACGCCGCACAGACCCTCCGAGCATTTCACATCGACCTTTACGTGATGCGTGTTCAGAACCTCGGCCGCTGACCCCTCGGCATCCCATAACACCAAAGTCTCCCGCGCGGTGAAGGCCCCTGAACTAGAACACCATATAAGCTGCGAAACCGCAGCATATGATCGCTGAAACGAGGTGCTGTCGCTGACCCGATCCGCGCAATCCGTCTATGCTGACTTGTCCTACGTGGCGGGGGAATTTGAGCGGCAGCTAAAGCAGGGCTTGTCGCGCGAGGAAACGAAGCAACCAGGGGTTTGTTTAACCCGTTTGATTTCGTCGGCGCGGAAGTAGACTGCTCGGTTTCCCGGGGCAGGCCCGGACCGACAGGGCTAGTGTGAGATAAGAACCGGAAGCTCCGCATGCATCAGAACATGTTTGGTGGTCCCGCCGAAAAGCTCCTCGCGGAAGACACTTCGCTCAAAGGCACCCATCACCAGCAAACCGGCATCAACCTCCTTGCAGTATGACAGCAGATCGGCGCCCACAGAATCCGTAACCTCGGACTTGCGGATCCGTGTTGCCGCTACGTCGTGCCGCGCAAGCGCCTTGACCACATCCACGCCCTTCAGTGGCGGGCGAACGTGCCGGTCACCAATACTGATTACGTCGACCGGCTGATCCGCCTCAAGCAACTGCATCGCATCGTTCAGGGCCCGGGTCGCCGCACGTTGCCCGTCCCACGCCAGAACCGCGCGGCGGTGGAGAGACCCCTCGGCTGGGCGGGCCGGAACCATCAGTACCGGACGGCCGCTTTGCATCGCGATCTGTTCGGGATGCACATCGGCATTGTCGCGACCGGAAACAGCGTCGTACTTCCCGACCAGTGTCAGGTCGTACATACAGGCATATTGCGCAACCGTGCTGTCCGGCTCGCCATAGAGTGTAATCCAATGCAGTTTCTCCGCCGGCACGTGCTCTGCGGTGAGGCTTCGAAAAAGCGTTTCCACCCGCTCCTCATCCTCGGCAACAGCAGCGCTGAGCATGCTGCGGACATTCTCGGGCATCCAGGCCCGGCGACTGAAACGGTCGCGCTGGCCGGAGTGCGCCAGAATTCCGGTGACATGCGCATCGTAGCGGCGATGGAGTTGCATCGCTGCATGGAGTGCTGTTTCCGATGTCTCAGACCCGTTGAAGGCTACCAGTATGTTTCTGATCGGCATCGAAAGTACCTCCTAATCCTTAGGGCTGTCGAATAGACAATAATCGGTCAGGGTCACACCTCAAACCAGCACCAAGACAAATTGTGTGGTCGATGACAGCCTTAAGGTTCCGGCGCCTGTAATCAACTGGCGACACCGATGAAACTGCAGATTGTCGGCCAGGCAACCGCCCTGATCCGGGTATTCCGCTAGTCTTTCAGATAGTTGTACACCACCAGAAAATCCTCCATCGCCGTCCCGACCTGGCCAACCTCGCGGTCCACGACGACATGCAGATACCCATGGCCCTTCGCGTCGTCGGGGTCCTTCATCCACTTGGCTTCCTGACAATGGATCTCCACATAGTTTCCGTCTTCCAGCGCAAGGACCGCAGGGCCGCGGATTTGCAGGCTGGTTATCGGGCCAAGCCGACCGGCATAGTGTATCGGCAGATCGATCCTTAGGTTGCGATTGCCCAGGGGCTGAAAGCGCGCATCCTTACCGCAGCTGAACATACGCTGTTCGGCCCGCTGCCGCTCGTTCTCGCGAATATAGGGGCCAAGTACGGTGTTTTCCCCATGGGGGCAGATCACCATATCCGCCAGGTCGAGCGTGTTGACCTTATCCGTTCGGACTTTGAAGAACACGCTGACAAACGAGGTCTCGCTGGTCGCATCAAGCGTGAATTGCGTTAAGTCAAAGCGCAAATTCGCCATTTGCCAGTGCTCTGACAGCCAGATGGGCTTTTCGGGCCAAACATCTGAATAGTTTTCGGTTCCATGTTCGTAGGTGATCCGCACAAACGTGCTGAGCGGGCCGGGATAGTTGCTGCGTGCCAGCATCGACAGGTCAACCTCGTTCTCGATCAACTGGCTGACGTCCATCATGCGCTGACTCAGGAAACAATAGCCTTCGGCATCCGCCTGGGCATTGTAGATCCGAATGAATTTGTCGGTCCGGGCGCGGCTGAGGCCATAGAGGCTGTTGTCCTGCTCTTGCGAAACGATCAGCGCGCCGCGACGTTTGGAGGAGGGTATCAACCATTCATTGGCGACCGGTTGGTAGGGGCTGATCCCGTCGATACGACGGCCCGCGCTCCAGAACTCGAATGCGCCGTTGACCATGGAGTTTCGAAGTTGCCCGGTGTTCTGGCTGCGCCGGTCATGGCGCGCCAGCATCGTCTGCATTTCACGCAGCATGCTGTCTTCGGGCGTGATGTCGTTGCGCTCCATAAGGGCGATGGCCTCTCGAATGCGGCCATAGGCGGCGAGCAGCTTAACGACCAGTGACGATGCCTGTTGCGAGTTTGGCCGGTACCGCAGATCGCGCAACTGATCCTCAAGTTCCGAAAACCTGCGCTTTTGTTGTGATTGGTCGATCCAGTATGAGTATTCGCGGTCGACCGCCGTATAAAAGCCCAAGCGCATCACGCCACGTAGTTGTGCCAGATCGATGGGGCGGTGCGTGTCAAAGAACGGGCGCACGCCTCGGGTTTGGTTAATGATGTACTTGCCCGAGTTCAGCTCTTTCATCATGCTTTCTTCGTCGGCGCGATAGTCGAATAGCAGTTCGGGCACAAACTGCATCTTGGCGCCCGACAGAAACGCGCGGTTAAAGAACTCGTAATCCTCGCAGCCGAGAGCATATTCCTCGGTAAAGCCACCTATCCGCTCAAAAACTTCGCGCCGTACCAGGGAGTTTGCGTCCCCGAAGGTGTTGCCGAACAACGCCAGTGGCAGTGACGGTCCAATGGGTAGGTAGATGTCATAGGGCACGCGTTCCGTCCCGACGGACCGGAAGAGGCGCGATACGGTGTTCAGGATATCAGCGCCACTGGTGACGGCCACCCGTGTCAGAACCTCGATCTCGTTCGGCATAGCGAAGTTATCGTCGTCCATGAACAACAGGTACGTGCCGTTCGCGTGCCGCACGCCCAGGTTTCGCGCAGCACCCAGATACCGGTTCTTTTGCCGCAGCAGACGCACGCGCGGATCGTCCAGACGCTCGACCATTTCAGTAACAGTGCGCACATCCGCCGCCGTGCTGCCATCGTCCACAATGAAAATTTCAATGTTCTCATAGGTTTGTGCCAGCAGACTGCTCAGCGCTACAGTCAGCGTTGAGGGACGATTGTGGTGCACCAGGATGACCGAGACGAGGGGAGACTGTTCAACAACAACCGGCGGGCCGGTGTCTTCGGACACGGTATGACCCAGGGAGCGCTCGGTGGATCGATCGAGCGAGACAAGTGCATTCCAGGGTTTCGGTGGCTCCGGTGGGGTTGCGGCAAGCTCTTCGAGGAACGCGTCCCAATGCTCCGCTGCGTTCAAATGCGTCTCGTGAACGCCGGCCAGAATGATACCGTCGCGCAACGCTTCGGCGATCCGCTCGCCCAGGATATGAGGTTTGGGTTCAACCAAAACCGCATCACGGTGCGCCTCGGTTGGCAGGGTACTCAGCGCACCGCGGTCCGAAAAAAGGGTTGGGATACCGAAGGCCAAACACTCATAGGCCGTCAGCCCAAAGGACTCATCCACCGACGGCACCACCGCGAGCGGACGGTGCGAGATCAGGTAGTTGATAGCCTCTTCATGGTTATAGTTGTTCAAAAACTGGATGTCGCAATCCCAGCTTTCGGCGTATTCAAGCACCGAGCTGGCGGAGTTGCGGTCCGAGTTTGTGCAAAACGCCCCCAGAAAGGTGATCTTCTTTGGAAGCGTAAGCTTATGCTTGTGCATGTATTTGATCGCGTCGAGGAAGGTGAAGAAGCCCTTGCGGATCTCAAGCCGTCCGAAGAACACCACCTCCTCGATCTTCTCCACATGCTCGCCCGGTTGCAGGCCGGAGTGCAGGTCGACCCGGTCCGGCAACAGGTTGCTGATTGCACGGCTGGTCGGGGGAAGCGTCCAGCCCTGCTCGGCACACCAGTCGAGGATGTGCTGACTAGGGGCGACGATGAAATCCGAATACTCAGCCTGCTTACGTTCCATTTCATAGAGGCCGATGTTCTGGACATCGTCGCCGACCATGTTCAGCGTGCGGGCCCATTCCGATGGGCCGTGAACAACCGTGCCCAGATGGGTGTCCTGAAACCCCAGGCCCAGGCGGCGGGCGAGCGCTGTGTAATACCCCAGGCCCAGGTAGTCATGGAAAATGATGACATCGAACGTCTGGTCCCAGGCTTCCAGAAATTGCTTCACCGCAAATGATCGCTTGGGGATCATGTCTTGCGGATAGAAATTGTCAAAGTTCGCGCGAACGAAGGTTATGTTGCGTTGTGCGAAATAGTCCTCCCATTCCGGAACTTCGTCGTCTGCCAGCCCCGGGTGGACGTAGAGGACAGTGACATCATGGTTCTGCGCGTGGTGTTCGGCCTGCCCGGCCAGCGCGGTTGCGATACCCCCGCCGCTGAAAGGACCTAAAATCTCCAGCGCAACGAAACAGATCTTCATTCTTCATTCCTTCGGGGCCGTTTGGCCCCCGTCTCCCAACCAGCGGGAAAGCTATGTGTCAAGCGGACGGACAATTCCAGCTATAACAGCCCTTTATCCTGCATGGTTTTTAAGGATCGAACGCGACAGCAACAGTATTTGGACAAAACCGGCCACACCCGAAGCGTATCGGCCCGGAAAACATTCCAAGGATCGCTTCGGGCACCAGTTTAAGGACTTTCGCAGGTTTGCAATAGCCCCAAACTGAACCGCGACATATCCGAACACTTGGGCGATGCAGAACCAGAGGGGATCCGGAGGTGTACACGCACGGACCGGGTTAGCGGCTTGGACTTGAGGCGCCCGAGCTCGGCATCGACCCGTGCTCGTCCCCGGTTTTGGGTGATCGGAGGGGTCAGCTTCCCCCGGCCATAAGAAGGTCCATGATCGCCCGGGTGCTGTCTGAGGTCCAGTCCGCACCGCCCTGAAGGCGGGCGATCTCGTTCCCGTCCCTATCGATGACCACCGACACCGGCAATCCCAGCACGCCCATCCGGCGGGCCGCCGCACTGCGGTTATCCAGATAGGTTGTCAGCGTCTCAATCCCCAACTCCGCATTGAACTTCCTGATCCCTTCGGGCGAATTGCGGCCGGTTGCAATCGCAATCACATCGAAGTCTGGGCCATTCAGATCCTTGTTCAGCGTATCCAGCGCCGGTTTTTCATGCCGGCAGGGCGCGCACCATGTGGCCCAGAAATTGATGATCCTGATCTTGCCGTTGCTCTCAGCGATAGTGTGCTCGGTCCCATCAAGGGTCAGATAGGGCACATCCCCCGCCGGCTTCGGGGCATCATGGACCACCAGTTTGCGCATGTCCCCCTCTCGTAGCTCGGTGACCTGGGCCAGTGTTTCGGCACTGATCTGCTGCGCCTGAGCTGGAATTGCGGTCAGGCCAAGGGCTAAGTATAGAAGCGGGATCAACATACGGCGGGTCATAGCGTCTCACTTTCAGCGAAGGGTTCGGTCATGTCGGACAAGTCCAGCAATCAGATGTGGGGCGGCCGCTTTGCCGAGGGTCCCGACGCTGTCATGGAAGCAATCAATGCCTCCATCGGGTTCGACAAACGCATGGCTGCGCAGGACATCGCCGGCAGCCGCGCCCACGCCGCCATGCTGGCCGCCTGTGGTGTCATAACCGATAACGATGCGGAGGCGATCGGGAAAGGCCTGCTCACAGTCTTGTCAGAAATCGAAGACGGATCGTTCCAGTTTTCAACGGCGCTTGAAGACATCCACATGAATGTCGAAGCACGTCTGGCCGAACTGATCGGCGACCAGGCGGGGCGGCTTCACACGGCCCGTTCGCGGAATGACCAGGTGGCCACGGATTTCAAGCTGTGGGTCAGGGATCAACTGGATGCCGCCCATACCGGACTGGCCGCGTTGATGCAGGCGCTGCTGGCCCAGGCCGAAGTCGGGGCGGACTGGGTCATGCCTGGGTTTACCCACCTACAGGTCGCGCAACCGGTCACCTGGGGCCATCACATGATGGCCTATGTCGAGATGTTTGGCCGCGACGCGGATCGGATGCGGGATGCCAGGTCCCGGTTGAACGAGAGCCCGTTGGGCGCGGCCGCGCTCGCCGGGACATCTTTCCCGATTGACCGCGATATGACCGCCCGGGCCTTGGGGTTCGATCGGCCGTCGGCGAATTCGCTGGACGCGGTTGCTGACCGCGATTTCGCCCTTGAGTTTCTGAGCGCCGCGTCGATCTGTGCGATGCACCTTAGCCGCCTGGCGGAGGAGCTGGTGATTTGGTCCTCGGCCCAATTCCGGTTTGTCGCACTTTCCGACCGGTTTTCGACCGGCTCCTCGATTATGCCACAGAAGAAAAACCCGGATGCGGCCGAACT
>JBCCYF010000075.1:0-21359 GCA_039190275.1 Pseudomonadota bacterium
AGGTCCGAGCTTTGCTGGAAGTTCACCTGCATCCGGTCGTCGTCCGCGCCCCCGTCGATGAAGTCGGACCCATCGCCGTTGTTCCAGACCATCAGGTCGTCGCCATCGCCGCCGATCATCCGGTCATCGCCCAGGTTGCCAGTGAGCGTGTCATCACCCTGACCACCGTTCAGCGTGTCGTCCCCGCCGAGACCCGACAAGTTGTCGCTTCCCTGGCGACCATCGATGACATTGGTCTCATCGGAACCCCGCACAGTATCGTCCTGGTTTGTCCCGATAAAGTTCTCGAAGTTGATAGCCGTGTCATCGCTCTCGCCTCCGTCGATGGACACAATCTCGCCCGTACCAAGGTCGACCTCCGTGCTACTAAAAGCAAACAGGTCAGACAGATCGAGCGTGTCGGTGCCTGTGCCACCATCAAGCTCAATGGTACCGCTAAGATCCGCAGTACTCAGGATCCGCGCGGTGTCAGTACCACCACCGAAGTTGACCTCAAGCGTTTCTGTGTTCTCGATGTCAAGCTGGAACAGACCGACCTCGGACTGACCGTTGACCTCGACACGGTTGAACTGAAAGCCGTTGTTGCCGGTGTTTATCTCGGCCACGTCGTCGTTCTGCAGATCCAGGTCCGACAGGTCCGAGCTTTGCTGGAAGTTCACCTGCATCCGGTCGTCGTCCGCCCCCCCGTCGATGAAGTCGGACCCATCGCCGTTGTTCCAGACCATCAGGTCGTCGCCATCGCCGCCGATCATCCGGTCATCGCCCAGGTTGCCAACCAACGTGTCGTCGCCATCGCGGCCCAGCAACTCGTCGTCGCCCGAGCCGCCTTGAAGGACATTGGCCACGTCCGAGCCCGCGATCACATCGTCGCCGATGCCACCGGTCAGGTTTTCGATCGAGATCAGGGTATTGACCTCGGTCTCGACACCTTCTTCCTTTGCGTCTTCCCCTTCTGTGAGCGGAGCAAGAACCACACCGGCTGCAAGATCAGCGTCTATGCCCCCGATGGCTTGTGCGAAAAGCGCCGTGTCGGTCCCCTCGCCACCATCATAGATGTCGGTCCCACCAAAGGCGTGGAACACGTCATCGCCACCGCGGCCTTCAAGCACGTTGGCTTCGGCGTTCCCGAAAATACGGTCGTCGAACTCTGTCCCGATCACGTTTTCAAAGTCGTCGGCCGAAATGTTGAAAGTCTCTTCACCACCGTCGACCACACCGATGTTGCGCACGGCACCTTCCTGGCTGAGGCCCGGGGCCGATACGCCAGCGAAGTTGACATCGAGATCGACGAAGACACCTTCGCTCGCCTTGGACAGATCAAGTGTGTCGCCATTTTCGATCGAGGCTTCATCGGCGTTGCTGTCTTGGCCACCGGCTAGGGCCGCATCCTGGGTGTCCGCAACCACATGATCGTTGCCCGCACCGCCACGGATGATGTCCGCACCTTGACCGCCGGCCATCATATCATCGCCGTTGCCGCCCAACATCCGGTCGGCGCCGGCGGCACCGCGCATCACATCGTGGCCCGCACCACCGCTCATCTGATCGTCGCCACCGCTGGCACGCATCTCGTCGTCACCGGCACCGCCGTCCATGATGTCGTCGCCCTGACCGGCGCGCATTTCGTCGTTTCCGGCACCACCGTCCATCTCGTCGTCACCGGCACCTGCCATCATGAAGTCGTCGCCTGCACCACCCGACAGGACGTCGTCGCCAGCCCCGGAGCGAACCACGTCGTCGCCCGCGCCACCGCGTACATCATCGTTGCCTTTGCCGCCACGAAGCTCGTCGTCACCGGCACGACCGCGGATCTCGTCATCGCCCGTGCTGCCGCGGATCTCATCATCGCCCGCCGCGCCATCTAGGATATCGTCACCGGCAAGCCCGAGGATCTTGTCATCCCCCGCAGTACCCAGAAGATCGTCGTCGTCATCACTGCCTTCGATCAGGTTTTGCTCGATAGGAACCAGCGACGTCTCCATCGCGCCGCTGGCGGTTTCGAAGCTCACTTCGATTTGGCCAGACTCAAGCATCTCGGCCGTCACCTCGGGGCCCGCCTCCTGGGCCACCACAAAGATCTCGCCTACAGGATTCCCCTGCGCGTCGAAACGCTGAGCACGCAGCTCATCGTCTTCATCCAGAAAGAAGCGAATGAAACCGCCATCGGCGAGGGCCACGACGGCAACCTCATTGGTGGACTTTTTCAGCGTCTCAACGGGCGTTTGGATGGTATCGGACATAATGAACTTCCTTCGATTTAAACCCTGTGGCGACGTGCCGACTTGCACATCTCGACAGGAATTACGCTCCGCCTCGGGGAATTATTCTCGGGGCCGTTAACTTTTTTCAGAGCGGAGACGACATCGACTATCGCCCCATCGATGGTTGCGGCCGCACCTGGAGTTAAGGAAGGGAAGCGCTCAGAATATGTTTACATTACAATACATTATGTGATTTCAACCAGCAGCTTACAAAGAGAGGCAGGATCGATAACTCCCGAAAGTTGCAGAGTTCCGCGTCCTCCGTTCATTGTGATCAAACTCACTAGATCGCTCCAAATTAACGAACAGACGGGGTCCATTGTGGATCGGGTATGCAACGATGTTGGATGCTTAAGCGCACATCGGGTCTGCCGTGCAAACCCCAACGACAACGTGATAGATCCGAGGTGTCCAAGGGCCCGATGACGAGCGTGCCGTAGCAGTTCCAGACGATGAGTTTCGCGCAACCGACCCGCGAAAGGGATATCAGATACGGCGCGCAGATCCTGCTTTAGTGATCGGTCCTTCCGGACCTGTGGCCCCTAGGTTCCACGGCCAGTATGGGTTTGGCCCTGGTCTGGCGCCCGGCGTATCTGAGGTTCCGCGGCCATGGGCTGCCGGTCCCGCGCCCATCCCGGCTGGTTTCAGCCAGGGCGGATTTGATCGAACGCCGACCCAAGCGGAAGGACAGTTGGCCAAACGCCGACCGGCATACGCCAGCGGGCAAGTTCCTGGTGTGTCCGGTTGCACCGGATCCGTTTGTTCCTAACCACCCAACCGGGGCTTAAAGCTCCGAGAGAACGGGTTTATGGCGCGGAAACCGGGCGCCTGGCCTTGCGCGCCCGCTCGGTCGCGGACTTCAGCTGGCCGCAAGCGGCCATGATGTCTTCACCGCGTGGGGTGCGGACCGGGCTGGCATAACCGGCCCTGTTCACGATCTCGGCAAAGGCTTCGATCCGGCCCCAGTCCGACCGCTCGTATGGCGCGCCGGGCCAGGGGTTAAATGGAATCAGGTTGATCTTGGCAGGAATGCCGGCAATCAGCTTGACCAAGCGTCGTGCGTCGGCATCGCTGTCATTCACATCCTTCAACATCACATATTCGAACGTGATGCGTTCCGAATTGGAAAGCCGTGGGTAAGCGCGGCAGGCCTCGATCAATGCATCAATGTTCCATTTCCTGTTGATCGGCACCAACGTGTCCCGGACCGCATCGGTCGTCGCATGGAAGCTTATCGCCAGCATGCAGCCGATCTCCTCCCCGGCACGTGCGATCTCGGGGACGACACCAGATGTCGAAAGGGTAATTCGCCGTCGGCTCAGGCTGATCCCCTCGCCATCCATCGCGATCTTCATCGCATCCCTGACGTTGTCGGTGTTGTATAGCGGCTCGCCCATCCCCATCAGGACAATGTTGCTGATCAACCGCCTTTCACCGGGTGGCTTTCCCCATTCCTCAAGGTCGTCGCGCGCAATCAGGATTTGCCCCACAATCTCTCCGGCCGTCAGATTGCGCACCAGCTTCTGCGTGCCCGTATGGCAAAAGGAACAGGTCAGTGTGCAACCGACCTGGCTTGATATGCACAGCGTCCCCCGATCTGCCTCGGGGATGTAAACCGCTTCCACCTCATGCCCGCCGGCAACCCGCAGCAAGTACTTACGTGTCCCGTCCGCGCTCACCTGCCGCGCGACGACCTCCGGGCGGCGGATGTCAAACGTCTCGGACAGTGTTTCGCGAAGAGACTTCTGCAGGTTCGTCATAGCGCCAAAATCCTGCACACCTTTTTGGTATAGCCAGGCCCAGACCTGTCCGACCCGCATGTTCACCTGCTTTTCCGGGGTCCCCGCCATACGCAGCGCGTCTCGCAGGCCATCCCGTGTCAGCCCAATAAGATTTGGCCGCTGCGCATCCTTGCGTGGAATGGTCAGCAGATCCTGTGTAATTGGTGCGTTGGTGGACATCGGAACCTCGGGTCAGGGCAGACGGCCACGTAGCATGTGCCTGTCCAGAATATAAGGCCCGTGCGCGGGAAATCACGCACCAAAGGCGTTCTCTACCACTTCAATGCGGCCGGTTGCATCACATGTAGCGACGTCGAAGCGGCAAGGTGTCAGCGTTGAATACTCGGATTGATCCAGCCAAAGCTCGGCAGCGGCAACGATCCGCGCTTGCTGTCGGGCTGAAACGGACAGCGCGGCCGCACTATGGCTTTTCCTGGCTTTGACCTCAACGAACAGGATCTGGCCATCAAGGATGAGCACAAGATCGATCTCGCCCGCACCGCTTCGGTATCGCGTTGCAAGAACATCGGCGCCTTTGCTCTGGTAAAGCCGCAAAACCGCCGCCTCCGCAGCAAGCCCATGTTGGTACCGCATCCCGTCGCTCATTTGCCGGAAAGTTCCAGGGCCCGGGCATAGACCGTCTTGCGGGGCAAGCCGGTGGCAGCCGCGACCACCTGCGCGGCATCTTTCAGACTGTTGTTGGCCAATGCGGCCGACAAGGCCACATCAAGGTCCAGCGCGTCGGGTGGGGCGTCCACCGGAGGGCCGACAACGATGGCAACCTCACCCTTTGGCGCCGCTTCTGCAGCGTAGATGTCCGCGAGTTTCGCCAATTCGCCGCGTCTGGTTTCCTCGAACCGCTTGGTCAGCTCGCGGCTCACCGACACCCGTCTGTCCCCCAGCACAACGGCCATATCGGCAAGACAGGCCGCCAACCGCCGCGGGCTCTCGTAGAAGATCAGCGTCGCACGGAGGCTCACCAGGTCACTCAGGGCAGTGCGGCGCGCCGCAGATTTAGGTGGAAGAAACCCGGCAAACAGGAACCGGTCGGTGGGCAACCCGGACACCGACAATGCACTCAATACGGCCGACGCGCCGGGTGCAGCCCGGACCTCCAAACCCTCGGCAAGAGCCGCTTCCGCCAGTCTGAACCCCGGATCGGCGATCAACGGGGTGCCAGCATCCGACACATAGGCGACACTCTGGCCCGCGCGCAGCGCGGCCAGCAGTTTTGGCCGCTGCGCAGGACCGTTGTGGTCATGATATGAGAGCATAAGGCGTCCCGCCAGATCGATCCCGTGAATATCCATCAACTTGCGCAGCTGCCGGGTATCTTCAGCGGCCAGCACGTCGGCGTCGCGCAGGATATCGAGACCGCGGAGCGTGATGTCTCGCGCTGCCCCGATGGGTGTGGCAACAAGGTAAAGGGCGGTCTCAAGCGGCATGCTGTGGCGGATCCCTGCGTTTACTTGGCGCTTTGCCCCGCGTAGTGTGCGCTGAAATTCCTGGACGGTACAACCGCCCCTCCGCTGGCACGACGAGGTTTGATGAACCGCATGACACTTTGGTCCCGCATTACAGCCGGATTTTGCCTGCTGGCGCTTGGGGCCTGCGACCTCCCGGTGACGGGCGGCGCGGGCGGACCCTCCGTCGCCCCGGGGGAGACGGTCCGGATCGCCATGCTGGTCCCGCTCGGGTCTGGCGACACAGAGCGTGAAGCCCTGTCCCAAAGCCTGGTGAATGCGGCGCGGCTGGCTGAACGTGATCTGCAGGGTGTTGAACTCGACCTGACGGTGTATCCCACCGGTGCGGCGGATAGCTCTGCCGCCGAAATTGCCCGCACGGCGCTCGACGAAGGGGCGGATGTGATCCTTGGACCGCTCTTCTCGACGGCGACGGCCCAGGTGGCACCAGTCGCCGCTGCGGCCGACCGCACCGTTCTTACCCTGTCCAACAACCCCGACGTCGCGGGTGGGAACGTCTACGTCCTTGGCAACACCTTTGAAAATACGGCGCGTCGTGTTGTGGGATATACGGCGTCACAAGGGCAGCGATCACTCAGTGTTGTCCATCCGCAAGGGGCCGAAGGGGCGCTCGCGGCCACCGCCGTTCGGGCCGCTGCGACCGCAAATGGCGTCCAGGTGGTTCACACCGGTGCGTATCCGCTGTCCGTGCAGGGCATCACCCAGTCCGTTCCCACCATCGCGCAAAACCTGCGCGGGGCCGGGGCGGACACGGTGATCCTCACGGATGGCCCAACCGGTGGCCTCACATTTGTGGCCGAAACGCTCCGCGGTTTGGGCGTGCGGACCGGTGCTGTGCAGTTTGCCGGGTTGCAGCGGTGGGACGTCAGTGCGCAGGCCATGGCGCAACCAGGTCTTGACGGAGGGTGGTTCGCCGGCCCCGACCGGGTCCTCGCGGCGCAGTTCACCAATCGATACACGGCAAACTACGGAACCGCTCCACACCCGCTTGCCGGCCTCGCCTATGACGGCGTGGCCGCAATCGGCGCGCTGGCGGCCGAGGCATCAGCCGCCGGTCAGCGCGATGCCTTCAGCGCAGCGCGGCTCACACAGGCCTCGGGCTTTGCGGGGGTCATGGGAATCTTCCGGTTTCGCAACGACGGCCTGAACGACCGTGCGCTTGCCGTGTTCGAGGTCAGGGACGGTGTCGCCGTGCAAATAGACCCCGCCCCGCGGAGCTTTGGTATCGGTGGCACCTGATACCGTCATCATCGCCCCGGGGCTGCATCCTGAGGATATCCTGGATGCAGATGCCCTCTACCGCGCGCTGAATGACGCATTTGCGGCGGGCACGGGCCGTACCGGGCTTGTTGACGTGTTGTCTGAGGCAAACGCCGCTGGGCGCGCCCAGATTGCCGAGGCGTTGCGACTCTACCCCTATGCGGCACGCCGTGCCACGGGCGCCTATACGTTGCTGATGGATCAAATCGTGCGTGCCGTGTGGGACACGGTCACCACGCGTCTCCACCCAAATCCCAATCCGACCTCGGGACAGCAACTTGCCGTCCTGGCGGTCGGCGGCTATGGCCGGGCCGAGATGGCGCCCTTCTCGGATGTCGATCTCCTTTTCCTGACGCCCTACAAACAGACCGCCTGGGGTGAGAGCGTCATCGAAAGCATGCTCCATATTCTATGGGATCTTAAGCTCAAGGTCGGCTACGCAGCCCGGAGCGTTGATGAGTGCCTGTCGCTGGGCAGGCGGGACATGACCATTCGCACGACGCTGCTCGAACACCGGTTTGTGGCCGGACCGACAGATCTGGCACAAGAGCTGGACCAACGGCTCTGGGACGAACTGTTCGCAAGGACCGGTCCTGAATTCGTCGAAGCCAAGCTTGAAGAGCGGGAACAACGCCACAAGCGCCGCGGCGGGTCCCGATACCTCGTTGAACCGAATGTAAAAGAGGGGAAGGGCGGGCTGCGTGACCTTCAGACACTCTTCTGGATCGCGAAATATGTAAACCGTGCCCGCAGCCCCGAGGATCTGGTTAAACAGGGCGTCTTTACGGCAGATGAGCTCAAGACATTCCGAGAGGCCGAGAACTTTCTATGGGCCACGCGCTGCCAGCTTCATCTGGTTGCCGGCCGTGCCGTCGAGCAATTGACCTTTGACTTTCAGGTTGAGGTGGCAGGCCGCCTTGGGTTTCGCGACACCGCCGGGCAGCGCGCGGTCGAACGCTTTATGCAAACCTATTTCACATTTGCGCGGCAGGTGGGCGAACTGACACGCATCTTCCTTGTGGCGCTTGAGGCAGAACATGTGAAGCCACGCCCCGGACTGGCAAAATCCATCCTCAGCATGTTCAGCCGGGCGGCTCAGGATGTAGTGCCCGACGGGTATATCGTCCGCAACGGCCGGATCGACGTGATCGACGATGCGGCATTCGAGAGTGACCCTTTAAACATCCTGCGCCTTTTCGATACCGCGATGACGACCGGCCATCTGATGCATCCCGACGCGATGCGCCGGGTGACCAACAGCCTGTATCTGATCGATGATGAGCTGCGTGCAAATCCCGAAGCCAACCGCATCTTCCTGGACCTGATCGTCAAACACGACGATCCCGAAAGGGCGCTGCGGCGGATGAACGAAATGGGCGTTCTGGGCCGCTTCATTCCTGCCTTCGGCCATATCGTCGCGATGATGCAGTACAACATGTACCATCACTATACGGTGGACGAACATACGATACAGTGCATCCGCACCTTACATGCGATTGAACGGCGCCAGTTGCTTGAGGAGCTTCCGGTCGCCTCAAGCATCCTCAAGCAAGGCGTAAACCGCCGCGTGCTCTATGTCGCCCTCCTGCTACACGACATCGGAAAGGGCCAGGCGCGCGATCACTCGGATGTGGGCGCGGAAGTTGCTGCGGATCTGTGCCCGCGGCTGGGCCTGCACGAGGATGAGGTCGAAACGGTTGTCTGGCTTGTTCAGAACCATCTTGTCATGTCTGACTATGCACAGAAACGCGATCTTGCCGACGCCGGAACCGTCCGGGACTTCGCAAACATCGTCAAAAGCCCCGCACGACTTCGGTTGCTGACCGTACTGACCGTGTGCGACATCCGCGGGGTTGGCCCGGGCGTGTGGAACAACTGGAAGGCAATGCTGATCCGCCAGCTCTATGCGGAAACCATGGATGCGCTGACCGGAGACACGGCGCGTCAAAGCCGCCCAGAGCGCATCGACGAGGCTAAAGACCTGTTTGCCGCTGCTCTGCCGGGCTGGACGCCCGACGAGTTGGCAGCTGAAATGGCGCGGCACTACGCCAGTTTCTGGCTTGGCCTTTCGGTCGAAACCCAGGCAATTTTTGCAAACCTTATCCGCGACGTTCAGCCCGACCGACCGGCGCTGCAGATCGACGAAGACATTGAACGCGACGCGACGCGTGCTTGCTTTGCCATGCCCGATCATCCCGGCCTGTTCTCCCGTCTGGCCGGAGCGCTGGCCCTGGCGGGCGCAAATGTCGTGGATGCCCGGACCTATACGACAAGCGACGGTATCGCCACCGCGGCGTTCTGGATCCAGGATACACAGGCCATGCCGCTGGAAGCGTCGCGCATGACCCGGCTTCAGCGGATGATCGAGCGTATCTTGGCGGGCGAGGTGGTGGCCAAGGATGCGTTTGCCAAACGCGACCGGATCAAAAAGCGCGAGAAGGCATTCCGCGTTCCGACCGAGATCAGCTTCGACAACGACGGGTCCGAGATCTATACCATGATCACCGTGGACACGCGCGACCGGCCCGGTTTGCTCTATGACCTTTCGCGGACCTTGACGGCGGGACACATGCGGATCAGTTCCGCAATTGTCGCCACATATGGCGAACAGGCCGTCGACACCTTCTACGTCAAGGACGCCTTCGGGCTGAAAGTGACGTCAGAGGCGAAACAGGAACAGGTTCGCAAAAATCTGACGGATGCCATCCGCCTCGGCACCGAACGCGCCACGCCATGACCCGCGCCATCCGGCTGTTGCCCGCGTTCATGACCGTGGGCGCCTGGACCATGCTCAGCCGGGTCCTGGGATTTGTCCGCGATATTCTGATCGCGGCCTTTCTGGGGACCGGCCCAATGGCCGAAGCCTTCTTGGTCGCCTTTGCCCTGCCAAACATGTTCCGGAGGTTCTTTGCCGAGGGTGCGTTCAACATGGCATTTGTCCCGATGTTCTCAAAGCGGATCGAAAGGGGCGAGGACGCGGCGGGTTTCGCAGCTGACGCCGCGACCGGACTGGCAGTGGTGCTGATCGTGCTGATCATCGCAGCACAAGTGTTTATGCCGGGCTTTGTCCTTGCGATGGCAGCGGGTTTTCGCGGCGACGAGCGCTTTGACCTTGCCGTGACCTATGGACGGATCGCATTTCCCTATATTCTGTTCATCTCGCTCGCGGCGCTTGCAAGTGGGGTCTTGAACGCCCTCGGCCGGTTCTGGGCGGCGGCCGCCGCGCCAGTGTTGCTGAACATGATCCTTATTCTGGCGATGGCCGTGGTTGTCGCTGTGGATGGAGACATCGGTCTTGCGCTGGCGTGGGCGGTTCCGGTTGCCGGTGTAGCGCAACTGGCCCTGGTCTGGCGGGCAGCGCAGAGTGCGGGAATTACACTTCTGCCGCGTCGGCCGCGCATGAGCCCGGAGCTCAAGCGCCTTGCCATCATCGCGGCCCCTGCAGCACTCGCCGGAGGGGTGGTTCAGGTCAACCTGCTGGTGGGTCGGCAAGTGGCCAGCTTCACGGATGGTGCGATCGGTTGGCTGAGCTACGCGGACCGCTTGTATCAGTTGCCTCTTGGTATGGTGGGCATCGCCATCGGCGTGGTGTTGCTTCCGGATCTGTCGCGGCGGCTGGCCGCGCGCGACCGTGCCGGAGGGATTGCCGCGATCAACCGTGCCACCGAGTTCAGCATGGTGCTGACATTGCCGGCAGCCGCAGCACTGATTGCAATCCCCGTGCCGTTGGTATCGGTCCTGTTCGAGCGGGGCGCGTTCTCGGCCGCAGATACCGGCGCAACGGCCCTCGCTCTAAGTATTTACGGTCTGGGTCTTCCGGCGTTTGTGCTACAAAAAGTGGTCCAGCCGGTCTTCTTTTCGCGCTCGGATACAAAGCGCCCATTCTACTATGCGCTGGCGGCCATGCTGCTGAACCTGCTGGTTGCGGTGGGACTGATGCCCATAATCGGATATCTGGCGGCCCCACTGGCCACGACGCTCTCGGCCTGGATGATGCTGGCGCTGCTCATCCGCGGTGCCGCACGGATCGACGGCGCGATCGAGCCAGACGCGCGCCTGCTCAAGGCGGTGCCACGACTTGTGGGGGCCTCCGCGCTGATGGGGGGGCTGCTCTGGGGTTTGGGCTGGTTTGGTGCCGACTATTTTGATCGGCCGACTGTGAAATATCTGGCCTTGGCAGCCCTTGTCGGCATCGGTGCACTAACCTATGCGCTCGCGGTTCTCGGCACCGGGGCACTTCGTATGGGTGATCTCAGAAAGTCACTCGGCCGGTGAAAGCATGTACAACATGCGCGCCGCCGTCACCGTCCCTGTAGCTTCCGGCGAAGCCGCATCAGCCCGCCCGGGGCAGCGGGCGCGGCCAAGGCAAACCCGGTCGCAAAACCCGCGACCTCGGCGGGAATGGTCTGCCAGAAACCGCTGATCAGACTAAAGATGATCTGCAATCCCACCAAAATGCCGATCAGGCGGAACGCGCCATAAGGGTTCTTGCCCAGCTTCTCGGCCATCACCCACAGGCTCCAGGTATAAACGCCGATCAGGCCGTAGACGGCCGGATACGCGCCGTAGAGCGGAAAGCGATAGGTTAGCACCAGACCGTATGCCAGCGCGCCCAGGATGGCCGAGGCAAAAAATATCAGGATCAGGGCGGCGGGGTGAAACAGCCTTGCCGTATAGTTCCCCATCGCCAGCAACAGCACAATGGCGATCAGCGTATGCAACAGGTTCTGATGCACGAAGATATAGGTGACAAACCGCCAAAGTCCGTCCAGCGGCCAAACACCAGTCGTCCGCATCTGTTCGAACACAGCATCAAAGAAGCCAAAGGTCTGCAAAGCTTCGTTGCGCCATCCAATGCCTTCGGGCCCCCCGGCAAAGCCGCGGGCACCGGCTTGGAAAACCAGCTCTGGCCCGGCCAATAGGGCGGCCAGAAGCCACACGACCGGCGGCACCGGATTAAGAGGGGCGGCGTCGTGATCCGGATTGTGCATGCCGTTCCTTCCGACAAGGCAGGTGAGTTGACGCGGCCCTGCCGGGGCGCGATAAGCAGCCCCGGTTTAACCACAGCTTTGGAACGATTGCTATGACGGACGCCAAACATACACCCCGGGTATTCTCTGGCGTGCAACCCACCGGTGGGCTGCATCTGGGAAACTATCTGGGCGCCGTAAAGCAATTCGTCGATCTGCAGGACAGCACATTCGAAACGATCTACTGTGTGGTGGATCTGCATGCGATCACCGCAGGCTGGCAGGGCCGATCCGAGATGGCCGAGGGCACGCGCGAGATCGCCGCGGCCTTTCTCGCCTGTGGCATGGATCCCCAACGCTCGATCCTGTTCAACCAGAGCCAGGTGCCGGTTCACGCGCAACTGGGGTGGGTGTTCAGCTGCGTGGCGCGCCTGGGCTGGATGAACCGCATGACCCAGTTCAAGGATAAGGCCGGTAAAAACTCCGAAAAAGCCTCGCTGGGTCTTTATGCCTATCCGGCGCTTCAGGCGGCCGACATTCTGGCCTACCATGCCACCCATGTGCCGATCGGGGATGACCAACGCCAGCATCTGGAACTGTCTCGCGACATTGCGGCGAAGTTCAACAACGACTTTGGTGCACCGGACTTCTTCCCCCTGCCCGAGCCGATGATCGAAGGGGCGGCCCCGCGTGTGATGAGCCTGCGGGACGGGACAAAGAAGATGTCAAAATCCGATCCGTCAGACCTCAGCCGGGTCAACCTCATGGATGATCCGGATACCATTGCGCGCAAAATCCGTAAGGCAAAGACCGATCCCGAACCGCTTGCCGAGACCATCGAAGCGCTTGCAGGGCGGCCCGAAGCGCTCAACCTTGTCACCCTCTACGCGGCCTTAAGCGAAACCAAGCCTCAGGACGTGCTTACCGAATACGGCGGCCGGGAGTTTTCGGTCTTCAAACCGGCGCTCGCGGACCTCGCGGTAGAGAAAATTGGTGGTATTTCCGCACGGATGCGCCAGCTGCGCGCCGACCCGGCGGAAATCGACCGAATTCTGGGGGCTGGCGCCGAGCGCGCCGCAGAAATTGCCGAGCCTATACTCAAGGAAACCTATGAGATCCTCGGCTACATCGCCGGGCCCTGAGCATGCGTCGGGTCGCGCGATGTTTGGCACTGACGCTCCGTCTCAGCGCTGTCGCGACCCTCGCCCTGAGCCTATGGCTCCTTTGGCAGACGCCCGTCGCGCAGTATTTTCGCGCTGCGACCGTGCCGGAGGTGCGCCTGGCCATTGACCGGTTATCCGGGCGGGACTTCGATCAAGCCTGGCTCGATAGCACGGTTTCAGAGGCGCTCGAAGCGTCGCCGATTGATTGGCCCCTTATCGAAAGCGCACAGGCACTGGGTGCCGGGCGCGGTCTGGGTCTGTCGCCGGCGGTCGCCGATGACCTGCGCGGCGCCCGTGCGCAGCAGAGCACGGTTCAGGCGCGCGCCGCGAACTGTGTAGCCTGTGCCGCGGGCGACGCAAGTTGCGAGATGTCGGGCGACGGACTGGCCTGTGCCCTGGGTATAGAATTGACCCCTATCGGCGATATCCGCGTCTTACTGCGCGAAGGTCAGGCCTACGCCAGAAATCAGCCCGTTGACGATGTCAGCGTTGCGCTGGCCAGTGTCGGACTGGGCGCAACCGCCGCCATTCTTATCAGCGGAGGCGGATCGGCCGCGATCAAGGGGGGTATCGCACTCACGCGTATCGCGCGCCGCGCCGGGCATTTAACCCCGGCGTTGATGGCCCGCCTTTCCCGATTGGGCGCGCGTGCAATTGATTGGAACAAGATGCCGAAAACCGCAGCACAGGCTCTGGATCCCAAGGCCTATCGCGCGGCTATCCGAGGAGGGGTCCTGGCCGCAGGTGCCAGTCTGTTCACCGATCTGGACAGGATGCGACAGGCGGTTCCCGCACCGCAGGCATTTCGGCTGCTCCGGCAGATAGACACGGCCCGGGATGCGCGCCGGATGGCGCTGCTGACCGAAGGTGCGGGGGTGCGCAGCCTTGCCATCGTTCAGCGCATCGGAAAAAGCCGGGCGTTCCGCCTCACCATCCGATTGTCGCGCGTTGGACGGACACTGGTCGGCCTCGCAATTGCTCTGGGCGTCCAGGCCTTGGCACTTGTGATGTTTCGGCTTCAGACCGGCCTGGCGCGCGGACTCTCCCGGCTGGCGGCGCGGTAACCAATCCCGTAGAACACTCGTATGTCAGCCCTCCCCGCATTGTCAGAAGATCAGGCCGAAGCGTTTGATCTCGTCACCTCCGTCCTTGCCACCGCGGGCGTCGATCTTGTGAATGACAGCCTTGCGCCCTTGGCTGAGGGCAAACAAAGCACGCTTGCGGTTCTCGGAAAGGCAGGGTCAGGCAAAACCATGCTGCTTGCCCGCCTGTCGCAAGCCCTTACCGATGCAGGTGTGGAAATTGTCTCGGGCGATTTCGAGGGCCGACGCCGCAAAGACCGGCGCACGCTTGCTATACTTGCGCCAACCAACAAGGCAGCCTCGGTTCTCAGACAACGGAACGTGCAAGCCACCACGATACACCGGATCCTCTATACGCCGGTCTACGATCCTGAGTACGAGAAGATCGCCTTCTGGCTGACCGGCGAGGGCAGCCGACCCGATATCGAGGGGCTGACGGAGGCGGCGCTCGATCGCGCCCAGGCTTTTTTCGCGGGCGTAAAGTCGATCCCCGGCGCCCTTGCCGCTGCCGGGCTGCGCGGTTCGGACTTCATCACCGGCTGGAAGCGACGAGACGATCCTCTCGACATCGGCTTCATCGACGAAAGTTCGATGCTGGATGACAAGCAGCTTGAGGATCTTGGTGAGATATTCTCAACCCTGATCCTGTTCGGTGATCCCGCGCAGTTGGCGCCCGTCGGCCAGTCCGGCACAATGAGTTTCGACGCGCTGCCGGAAAAGCGAAAGCTGACGCTGAACCGCATCCATCGACAGGCCGCGGACAACCCGATCCTCGACCTTGCCCATGCGTTGGGTGATCCCGGGTTGGACTTCGCCCAGTTTGAACGACGGATCGAGAGTGCAGCTCAACAGGACGACCGGATCCATCTGTCCGAACGTGTCGACGCGACTCTGATGGCGCGCGCCCCGGTTCTGGTCTGGCGCAACGCCACCCGCGTTCGGTTGATCCAGGCGTTTCGCGGGGCCTTCGGCGCACCGCTTGACACGCTTTTGCCGGGTGAGCCCCTGATCTGCGATGGTATCGAACTGCCCCTGAAACACCGCAAGAAGCGCTTGGACTTGGAAGCCCGTGGTTTGATAAAGGGCGCACAGGCGATCTATCTTGGCCCCGGCCGCCGCCCGGGGTTCAGCCGGCTTCATGTTTTGGGCGCCGAGGATCCGCAGGTAAACGCCGCCACGATCATCAAGATCGAACAGCCCGGCGAGGAGGAGCCTTTTATTCCCGCCGCTGCCACCATGGGTGCGGCGTTTCTGCACGGCGCAGCATGCACGATCCACAAGGCCCAGGGCTCTCAATGGACGGATGTGCAGGTCTTCGCGCCAGATCTTTTCGCAGCCTCCCGCGCGGGCAGGACCGAGGCTGGCATACCGCTGTGGAAACGTCTGGCCTATGTGGCGATCACACGCGCAGAGACCAGATTGCACTGGGTGACGCGCTACCGCCTGGCCCGTCCACAGGTGCCGTTGAGCACGGATGACCTCACCGGCCAGGTCCCCGCCCTGACCCTTGCCACTGCCCCGGAGTAGCCATCCAACGGCCCTCGGCCACGTACCGTCACTTTGGCCTCACCATAACGCACAACAACTCGAACATGATCGAGACACCTAACCAGGCTGTGCCACCCAGCGGGTCGAATGGCGGCGAAACCTCCACCAGGTCCGCCCCGACCAGATCCAGCCCCGCCAGACCGCGAACCGCCTGCTGTGCCTGATACGAGGTCGGGCCGCCAACCTCGGGAGTGCCGGTACCAGGCGCATAGGACGGGTCGATGAAATCGATATCGAAGCTGCAGTACGTCGGCTTGCTGCCCACAACCTTACGCGCCTGTTTCATGACATCCTCGACCCCGCGTGAGAATAGTTCATCGACAGTAACAATCGTCACCCCCTGCGACCGACCCCACACCATATCCTCGTCGTCGTACATCGTTCCGCGAATACCGATCTGGATTACCCGAGACGGGTCCAGCAGCCCCTCCTCGATCGCGCGACGGAACGGTGTTCCATGGGTGTACATCATCCCGTCGAAGTAGCTGTGGAAAAGGTCCGTATGCGCATCGAAATGAACCATTCCCAGCGGACCGGAGCGGCCCAGTGCGCGCAGGATCGGCAGCGAGGTCAGATGATCCCCTCCGGCGGTCAGCGGTCGAATGCCATGCGCCATCAGATCCTCATAGAACGCGGTGATCCGGGCCATGCTGTCTGATATGTCCGCGGGGTTTGGACCCACGTCACCCAGATCGGCGCAGTTCGCGGCAACAAACGGTTCGATACCGCTAACCGGATGCCGGGCGCGGATCATGGTTGACGCATCCCTCAGCGCGCGCGGCCCATGGCGTGCTCCGGGGCGGTTTGTGGTGCCGCTGTCCCAGGGCACACCGACCAAACCGATCTCAACATCGCTCATCCGGGGATGATCTGATTGAAAATAAGGCAATCGCATGAAACTGGGCACTCCTGCGAAGCGCGGCAGGTCAAATCCGGAAACGGGCTGGAAGTACGGGTCGCTCATGATAACATCCTGTCGTCTTGGCCTTGGGGGATACGGTGATGAGACATCTATGGCAGGCGGTAGCGGTCTGTGTCGCCTGTATTGTGCCGCCCGCATCTGCAGAAACGGCTGTTGATCTGGAACTGGTTCTGGCCGTGGACACGTCGCGCTCCATGGATCTGGAGGAGCTTACTCTGCAGCGTCAGGGCTATGCGGCCGCGCTGGAATCCCCCGCTGTGACCTCTGCCCTGCAAATGGGCCCGCTGGGGCGGACGGCATTGCTCTATTTCGAATGGGGCGGGCCGGGCCGATCCCGCGTCCTGATCCCTTGGACATTGGTTGCAACCGCTGAAGACTCCGCCGAGATCGCACGCAAGCTGCGCGCCCAACCGATCAGCGGGCTGCGCGGCACCTCCATCTCGGGCGCTATGGAACAGGCTGCCGAGTGGATTGAAGAGAATAATTATACCGGCACCCGCCGGGTGATCGACATCTCGGGTGACGGCCCGAACAACCGCGGGCGTCCCGTACTTGAAGTCAGGGCCGAGATTGCCGCCAAGGGCATCGAGGTGAACGGACTGCCGTTCATGCTCAAGGAACCAGGGGGGTTCTATTCCATCCCCGACCTCGATATCTACTACGAAGACTGCGTGATCACGGGGGAAAGCGCATTCGTGATCCCCATCGCCGAACTTGACCGGCTGGTGGCGTCCATCCGCCAGAAACTGGTTCTGGAAATCTCGGGCCTTCCCGGTCCCCCAAACGAGCGGATCCGGGCGGCTCGGACCGAAACCGACTGCATGATCGGGGAAAAACTCCGAAACCTGCGAGAATGAAAGTCACAGCCCACTCCGGTGTCAGCTGAATATATGGTATCTGAATTGTTGCTTAAAACTGTGCGTCTAACACTCCGGCCCTGGCAGGCATGCGACCGTGATATCTTCGCAGCGCTGCATGGTGACCCTGAAGTGACAGCGGACCTTAACGAGACGCTTACACGACGGCAAAGCGATGCCAAATTCGACCGGTACCGGGCATCATACACGGACTTTGGTTTCTGCCGGTGGGCGGTCGAAAGGAACAGCGGCGGCTTCATCGGATATGCCGGGCTGATGCGGTCGGCGGATGATCACCCGCTGGGTGCGCATGTGAACATCGCATGGCGCCTGGCCCGCGAGGCATGGGGTGCGGGCTATGCCACCGAGGCGGCAAGTGCCGCGCTGCAAGACGGGTTTACCCGTCTCCGGCTGAACGAGGTTCTTGCCTACACCGATGCAAACAACATGAAGTCCCAAGCGGTTATGCGACGCCTCGGTCTCCATCCCGAACCGGAACTCGATTTCAAGATCGCCCGCAACGGCGTCTCCTGGCGTGGCCTGGTCTGGTCCGCTCGGCCCGAAGGCGGGCGCCGCGCGCGGATCTAAAGCATTTGACGGAACATCTGAAGCATCACGGATCACCTAGCGCGTTGAAATTTTCAATTTCAGGCAGCATTAGGTAACCCAGGTTTTTCGCATAACGCCCTAAGCGACACCGGGCAGAGTGAACCCCGGCGACCTCCGGCGCCCACCGCCCGCAGGGCTCATGGACTTGCATCGCAGATGCGCATTTTACCGGTTGCCGCCGCGCACGATGTTCTGGCGGTCGGGGCGACCGGAGCGTTTCACCTTAGCGCCGCAAAACCCGGAACACTTCCGATGCCAGCCAACCGGCAAACAGGGCCACGGCGATCGACAGGATACCGTACAGAAACGGCCTTTCATGCGCCGTGGTATAGATCCAGCGTTCAAGCCCCTCCTTACGGACCGTGATCGCGGTTTCCGAGATATGGACCACTTCGCGGTCGCGCAGCAGGAACATTCTGGTGCGATACACCCCCTCGGTCAGATTTGCTGGCAGGGCAACGTTGGTCGCAAACAAGGTCTCATCGCGCAGGTCGATCGTCCCGTCCTGCTGACTGTAGAGCCCGTTGTCCTGCCGGATCCGGACCACGGCTTCGGTAAAACTGCTGGGGTCCGAGATCGTGTCCGGCGCACCGACGACCCGGACCACCTTGTCAAACCCGATCCGGTGCCGCAGGCGGGCAGTGTTCGACATGATTTCGTACAGGGGTCCGGTGGTCGCAATTGCATAGAAACTGGGCGCCTCGTCCACCTCAACTGTGTCGCGGTTGACCCAAATCCCAAATGTCCGTTCCTTCCGCCGGACGACGACCGGTTCTGATGGACCCAAAATAGTGATCACCACGTGAAGTGGTCCGGCGTCCGAGGGCACCGGCGCATCGCGTTTGACGGCACCGAAAACAAAGATTTCGGATCCATCGAAGTTCGCCGTGATGGCCACGGTGTTTTGGCTGAGTGCCCCGATGACCTCTTCCGTCCAGGCGGGATGCGCCAGCGCCAGTAAAACCATCAGCGCGCGGATCAATGGTCGCCCCCAGGACCGAGGGAGTACAACTCGCCCGGCTGCACGATCAGGTCAAACGCCAGCTTACCGCATACCGCGAGTACCATGATCGCAAGCAGAATGCGCAGCTGCTCGGCCTTGAGCCGCACGCCCAGCCGTGCACCGATCTGGGCCCCGACAACACCGCCCAGCAACAGCAACAACGCCAGAACGGCATCGACCGTGTAGTTCTGTGTGGCATGCATCAAGGTGGTGAAACCGGTGACAAAGATGATCTGAAACAGCGACGTGCCGACGACCACCTTTGTCGGCATACCAAGAATATAGATCATGGCGGGGACCATGATAAAGCCGCCGCCCACACCCATGATCGCTGCCAGAACCCCGACCGAAGCACCGATCAGCAGCACCGGGATCGCGCTGATATACAGCTGGCTTTGCCGGAAACGCATCTTCAAGGGCAGTCCGTGCACCCAGTTGTGGTGCTTGCGCGCCACCGGTGAGGTGCTCGGCTTGCGCGCGCGCCGGATGGTGCCCAGGCTCTCGATGAACATCAGGCCGCCGACAATCCCCAGAAAGACCACGTAGCACAGGGTGACCAGAAGTTCGACCTGCCCCATCTCCTTGAGGATCTTAAAGACCTGAACGCCGATCGCCGAGCCAACCAAACCACCCGCCAAAAGCACGGTGCCCATTTTCAGATCCACGGTCTTGCGCCTGAGATGCGCCAGAACACCGGAGAAGGACGACGCGACGATCTGATTGGCCTCGGTTGCCACCGCAACCGCCGGCGGGATGCCGATGAAAAACAGCAGCGGTGTCATCAGAAATCCGCCGCCAACCCCGAACATGCCCGAAAGCACCCCCACGATCCCGCCCAATCCGAGAAGCAGAAACGCATTCACGGAAACCTCGGCGATGGGCAGATAGAGTTGCATAAGGAGCGACACCATTGAAGGATGTCTTCCCTGTCTAGACCTTTGCGCCCCCGCTTGGAAAGGGTCAAAGCCCTTTCCCCGCATCTGGACCTATGAAAGAACGCCTGTTTAAGGCCAGTAGGATAGGGCTAGCGGAGTGCGCTTAAGTATGTTCTGAGAATTTTTTCCAGTTTCGCCGCACCGATGGGTGCCATCGCCTTGGTGTGTTCGTGGCTCAGAACTTCCGAGGACATTCCAGCCGCCATATTCGTGATCGTCGAAATTGCCGCGACACGCAGCCCCAGGAAGCGCGCCAGAATAACCTCAGGGGCGGTCGACATGCCGACCGCATCCGCGCCCAGGATCTTGAGCGCGCGGATTTCAGCCGGGGTTTCGAAGCTGGGGCCCGAGTACCAGGCATACACGCCGGTATGGAGCGTCACGGCGGCCGAGCGCGCTGCCTGGGCCAGATCCT
This sequence comes from Pseudomonadota bacterium, assembly GCA_039190275.1. GTDB lineage: Bacteria > Pseudomonadota > Alphaproteobacteria > Rhodobacterales > Rhodobacteraceae > Halovulum. Next base: position 20,291 of record JBCCYF010000075.1, read on the forward strand.
CGCGCAGTCCGCGGTCATAGGCATCGGTCATGTTCACGAACCGCCTGTCTGAGGGTTCGCCGATCAACGGGTTCATCCCCGAGTAGTTCAGGTGGTCTGACAGCATCATCAGTTCACCGGGCGGCATCCCATCGCGAAGCGAGCCTGCCGCATTGGTGAGCACCAACTGATCTGCCCCCAGGGCCTTGAGAATTTCCAACGGCAGGCGCATCGCCGTCGGGTCGCCCTTTTCATAGTAGTGCGCCCGCCCCCCAAAGACCGCGACCCGCACGCCTTCGAGTTCACCGATTACAAGGTTTGGATTATGACCCGAGACACCAGCGTGCGGAAAGCCGGGCAGGTCACCATAGGGGATCGCAACGCCAGAGACACTGTCCGCAAGATGACCCAAACCCGATCCCAGGATCAGGCCCAGCCTAACCGGCGCGCTGCCGGCGATGTCCCGAATGGTTGACAGTAGGCCGTCCATATTCACCGTTCTTTTACGTATGGGACGCCACCCGCCTTGGGCGGGGTCGCCTTGCCAATGAACCCGGCCAGGATCACAACTGTCAGTATGTAGGGCAATGCCTGCATGAACTGGACCGGGATAACGAACATGCCCAGGTCAACGTTCTGGTATTTGGACCCGACAGCTTCCAGAAGACCGAACAACAGGCAGGCCCAAAGCGCGGACCAGGGGCGCCATTTGGCAAAGATCAAAGCTGCCAACGCGATAAAACCCCTCCCGGCCGTCATGTCCTTGACGAAACCCGCCGCCGAGGTGCCCATTGACAGATACGCACCGGCCAGCCCACACAGCATGCCGCATATCAGCACTGCGGCATAGCGCTGGCGGGTCACCGAGATCCCCGCAGTATCGACGGCGCCCGGGTTCTCTCCGACCGCGCGCAACCGAAGCCCAAATCGGGTGGCAAACAGGATCCAGGCCGTAATCGGCACGGCAATTAGGGCGATGTACACCAGGATCACCTGACCCGACACAACATCGGCGTAGAATGGTCCCAGAACCGGAATACCCCTCAGTGTCTCGGCCAACGGCAGGTCTATTCCGGTAAAGCGCGCGGTG
>JBCCYF010000076.1:0-21156 GCA_039190275.1 Pseudomonadota bacterium
GGCGGTCCCGGCACTCGCATCGATGTACCGCTGGGCCACACGAACGCGGCCTATGTTCGAAGCCACTTCGACGCGATCGAAGTGGGTATGCCGGACGCCCCCCGCGCGGGCGAGTTGCTCCTTGTGCTGGCGATGACACGGGGCCCGCGGGTTCACGCCCGCGTTGGCGGGCTGGCAGCGGCGGACGTCACCGGAGACGATGGTTTGCGCTAGGGCCGCCGACCACCTGGGCCAAGCGGGCGTTCAAGACCCGTCCAGGGCCGTTGGCTGGACCAAAGCCTCGTCGTCGGACGCACCCGGCACCGGAAACTCGGGCAAGACCGGTGTAGCTGCCAGCAATGCTCGCGTATAGGCGTGCTGCGGATTGGAAAAGACATCCTCCGTCCGACCTTCTTCCACGATCCGGCCATCCTTCATCACCAAAACACGATCCGTGATCCGCCGGACCACATGAAGATCATGGCTGATAAACAGATAGCTTAGCGCAAACCGCTCCGTCAGCTCCGCTAGCAAGTCTAGGATCTGCGCCCGGACCTGAACATCCAAAGCCGAGACAGCCTCGTCCAGAACGATCAGCGCCGGTTTGATGATCAGCGCGCGGGCGATGGCGATCCGCTGGCGCTGCCCGCCCGAGAACTCGTGGATGTATTTCTCGGTATCGCTCCCGGAAAGCCCCACGGCCTCAAGCGCCTGCGTCACGGCCTCGGCGCGTGCTGCCCCGACCGGCGGCTGGCTGAGCAGGCGCAGTGGCTCGGACACCAGGCGCTGGACCTGATGCCTGGGGTTGAACGAGCCGTAGGGATCCTGAAACACCACCTGAAGCTGTGACCTCACTTGCGGGGGGACCCGCCCCGCCTGGATCGGCATATCATTCAACAAGATACGACCACCCTGGAGCGGCTCCAGCCCCAGGATGGCGCGTGTCAATGTGGACTTTCCGCAACCGCTTTCTCCCACCAGGCCCAGGTTTTCGCCATGGCGCAGCGTGAAGCTGACACCGTCCACCGCACGTTTCTGCGCTTTCCGTCCCCACAGGCCGATCCGGGGTCCCGGATAGGTGCGCACGACATCGCTAACCTGCAGCAAGTCAGCCTCGCCCCGGTGCGGTGGACGGTCGGGCTGGTGCCCGGACGCCCGGAACAGTGCTCGCGTGTAGGGATGCGCCATACGGGCGAAAACCTGCCTCAGCGGGCCGCTCTCGACGACCTCGCCATGGCGCATGATCGCAACATCATCGGCCAGATCCGCCACAACGGCCAAATCATGGGTGATAAAGATCGCGCCCATTCCATCCTGATCCACCAGCTTTCTGACCAGCCGCAAGATCTGTGCCTGCGTCGTGACATCCAGGGCGGTGGTCGGCTCGTCGGCGATCAGCAGGCGAGGCCGCCGGGCAATCGCCATTGCGATGACCACACGCTGGCGTTGACCGCCTGACAGCTCATGCGGATACCGGCTGGCTGGAAACTCGGCCGCCGGAAGGCCAACACGGTCCAGAACATCCCGAGCTCTGGCCCGCGCCACGCGCGGCAGAGCGCCATCGTGCAACCGCAGCGTCTCGGAAACCTGGTCTCCGATCGTCTGCAACGGATTGAGCGCGGTCATCGGCTCCTGAAAGACCATGCCAACCTCGGCGCCCCGCACACGACCCATCTCGTGCTCGGTCAATGTGCCAAGGTCCCGGCCCGACAAAAGAACCGAACCCGACATCCTGGCACCGCGCGGCAACAAACGCAGGATCGACAGGGCAGTCATCGACTTGCCCGATCCGCTTTCGCCGATCACGCCCAGAATGCGCCCCGGTGCCACATCCAGTGAAACCTCCCGCAGGATCGGGGTATCGTCTATCGCGACGCTCAGATCGCGCAGGGCGAGCAGGCTCATCCGCGGGCCCTGCGTACACGGGGGTCCAGCAGGTCGCGCAGCCCATCCCCCATCAGGTTCAGCCCCAGCACCATCAGCACGATCGACAGCCCCGGTACCAAAGCAAGATGCGGCGCAAAACTGATCATCGTCTGCGCCTCCGCCAGCATCCGTCCCCAGGAGGGGACCGGCGGCTGCGCGCCAAGCCCAACATATGACAATCCCGCCTCGGCAAGGATACCCAGTGAAAACTGGATCGTGCCCTGTACGATCAGCAGGTTGGCGATATTGGGCAGTATGTGCTCGATGCTGATCCGCGCCCGGCCCTTGCCCGCGACCCGAGCGGCCAGAATGAATTCCCTGCTCCACAGGCTCAGCGCCGCGCCGCGTGTCACACGGGCAAAGACCGGAATGTTGAAAATGCCGATTGCAATGATCGCGTTAAGGGCCGAGGGCCCGAATACTGCAGTGATGAGGATCGCAATCAGCAAGGCGGGAAACGCGAAGACCAAATCATTGCTCCGCATGATCCCCTCATCCAGCCAGCTGCCGCGCGTGGCCGCCGCCGCCAGCCCCAGGGGAACCCCCAGGCCCATACCGATGCCCACTGCGACCAGAGCGACAGCAATGGACACACGTGCACCGACCATGATCATCGAGACCAGGTCGCGCCCCAGGTGGTCGGTACCCAGCGGGTACTCTGCGCCCGGCGGTTTTAGCCTGTTGGCGACATCAACGGCCGTGACGTCGCCGGGCGTCCACACAAAAGACACCCCCGCCGCAAGCACGAAGACCGCGGCCAAAAGGCCGCCCAAGATCAACGTCCGCATCAGCGTGCGCCCCGCAGTCTGGGGTCCACCCAGGCGTACGCCAGATCCACCAGAAACGTGACAAGAATAACCGCGAACACCAGCAGCATCACAACGCTTTCGACAACAATCAGATCACGTGCCGCGATTGCCTGAAAGACCAGCCGCCCCAGACCGGGAAGAAAGAACACGTTTTCGATGATGATCCCTCCGGCCAGCAGGAAACTGAACTGAAGCCCGATGATCGTCAGGACCGGAATAAGAGCATTGCGCAATGCGTGACGCCACAACACCTGGCCCCGGCTTAGCCCTTTGGCCCGGGCCGTGCGCACGAAGTCTTCTCCCAATGTGTCAATCAAGGCCGAGCGCATGACCCGTGCCAGAATGCTCGCCTGAGGCAAGGCAAGGGCAATCGCGGGCAGCGTGAGGGCCCAGAGCCCGGCCAGCAGGCCACCATCCCAGCCGGGAAAGCCACCGGCCGAAAACCAGCCTAGGTTGATCGCGAAAACCACCACCAGGATCATCGCGAACCAGAAGTTCGGAACGGCGATCCCAAGCTGTGTGGTCCCGATCACGGCCATATCGGCCACCGTGCCACGGCGCGCGGCCGCGAGGATCCCCACCGGAAAGGCGATAGCAGTACTCAGAAGCAGCGCATAGACCGCCAAAGGCAGACTGATCCACAGCCGATCCGCCACCATATCGGCAACCGGTGTCCGATAGGTATAGCTGATACCAAAGTCGCCGCGCAGCATCCCCGTTACCCAATCGAAGTAGCGGGTAAGCTTCGGCTGATCCAACCCCATCTCGGCGCGCAGTGCCGCCACCGTTTCAGGCGCCGCATTCATGCCAAGCATGTAGCTGGCCGGATCGCCGGGCACCACTTCGATTGCAAAGAAGATCACAACACTGGCAACGATCAGGGACACCACCATCGAGGCCGCGCGGACCAGTCCGTACCTCAGCATTGGTTGCCCCCGTCTGCCAGCATTGCCCTATCATAATGCGCTTCAGAGCGGGCTAAAAGGGCGTGCCATGGAATACCGCGCGCATTCGCCACAATAGCGCGCAGATGGTCTGTGCCGCGCGCGGGACCGTCAGCGAAGCCGAAATGCCATCCGGTCAGACCGGCCCGCCACGGCCAGTTCGTCCGGCAAATGCTGTGCGACTGTCGGCCCGAGATCAGGCTCGTGAGACTACTCCGACCAGCTTACGCCTGTCAGATCGTTGGCCTGCGTCGGTGAGTTTGGCCAAAGACCCTGGATGCGCGCGTCTGCCACGCCGGTCTTGGCCAGCTGGAACAGGAACCCATTTACGTAGTTTTCCGATATACGCTCCTGCACCGCTTGAAGCACGGCGGTTCTGTCGCCGGGCGCGGTCATACCGTCCAGACCCGACATCATGGCTTGAACCACCGGGTCGTCATACTGGAAGTAATAGTCCGGACGCGCATAGATACCGATGTCCATCGGCTCGGTATGGCTGACGATGGTCAGTCCGAAGTCCTTGCCGCGGAACACCTCCTCAAGCCACTGCGCCCATTCCAGATTGCTGATCTCGGTTTCGATCCCCACCGCGCGCAACTGCGCCGCGATGATCTCTCCGCCGCGCCGCGCATAGCTTGGTGGCGGCAGCTTGAGCGTGGTCGTGAAGCCGTCCGCATATCCGGCTTCGGCCAACAGGCTTTTGGCAAGCTCGGGGTCATACTGGGAGTTTCCTGTCAGGTCGAGATAGGCCGGGTTATGCGGCGCAAAGTGCGAACCGATGGGGGTTCCGTAACCGAACATGGCGCCATCGATGATGGCCTGGCGGTCAATCGCATGCGCAATCGCCTTGCGCACTTTCAGCTCTGCCAGGGGACCGGCCGAGTTGTTGGTGCTCAGAATGGTCTCGCCTTCGGTCGAGCCGACCAGAACGGTAAACCGCGGATCGGCCTCGAACTGTGCCAGGTTCTCTGGCGCAGGGAAGACCGGAAAGGCATCGATATCACCCGCCATCATTGCGGCGAAGGCGGCCGTCGGGTCACTGATGAACTTGAACGTTGCCGACTCAAGCGCAACCGGGTCGCCCCAGTAAGTCTCGTTGCGGACCAGTTCGACCCGATCCCCTTGCACCCAGTCCGAGAACTTGAACGGGCCAGTGCCCACTGGCGTTGTCTCCAACGTCGCCGCATCGCTTTCGTCGACGATGATGGCATCGCCCCAGGCCAGGTTGAACAGCAAGGCGCCATTGGGTTGCGTAAGGGTAACTTCGACTGTCACATCATCGATCACATTCACACTGTCGATCGCGGCGAACAGGGCCTTCTGCGCATTGGTGCTGTCGTCGCCACGCGCGCGATCCAGGCTGAAGGCGACATCATCCGCGCCAAAGGCCGCACCATCGTGGAACTGTACGCCGGACCGCAATTTGAATGTGTAGCTGAGGCCATCGTCCGAGATGTCCCAGCTTTCGGCAAGGCCAGGCATAACTGAACCATCCGCAGTAAACCGCGTCAGCCCCTCGTACACATTCGCATAGACCACCTCATCAATTGCGGCCGCCGCGGCGGAGGTCGGGTCAAGATGCGGCGGCTCGAGCTGCATCCCAAGGGTGATGTCCGTTTTGGCCATGGCAGCCGACGCCACCACCGCCAGCAGTGCTGTTGTGAGTAGATGTTTCATGTTTTTCCCCGTTGGTATGCGCATGACCTTCCAATAGAAGTGCGCTGCGATCAAGCCCCGGGTCCGGCCCCATGCAGAAGGTTGTCCAGCGCCAAGGCCATCACCTGCCCCGCGTTGACCATGTCATCGATCCCCACCCACTCATCTGGCTGATGTGTGAGGTCGAGGATACCGGGGCCATATGCGATACAGCTTTTGAGCCGCCCGATCCGGTCAATATGCTTTTGATCGTATGTACCGGGTGACACGACATACTCGGGCGGGGTCAAAGTGGCCCTCTGCGGCCAGATAGGCGACACCGCCGTAGCCACCGGTTTCTTCGTCGGCGGTGGCGCTGATCTCAATACACCCGGGGTGGTCTGGGAAAAGGTCGACATAGGTTTCGGCGGCAACGATTGACGTGGCCATCCAGGATCAGCCCGGCCATCGGGTCAACCGTCCACCCCTGCCCGACCTCCACAACATCAGTGTGGCTGTTGAAATGCACACAAGGACCCGGGGTTTGCCCCCGTCGTGCGATCAGGTTCCAGCGCGGGTGTGCGTCACTGTCCCCCGGTGTGCCGATAGCGCGGATCCGCTGCGGCACGAAGCCGCGCGGGGCCAATCGATCTGCGATAAAATCGCAAATCTCCTTTTAGTTGTCGCCTGGTGGGTTGAGCGTCGGGATCCAGATCAGCGCTGCGGTCAACTCGGCCAACTGATCGTGCCGACGGGCAATTTCGGCGATGAGTTTATCCGTTGGCTGCAGGGGAGCATCTCTACCCCGTCGCCCGCTGCTGTCAAATATTCCAATTTGCCGAATACCGCGCTAGGAGGTGTTTTATGAGCTTGCAGAACGTCCAGACTAAAGTGACCGCGGCAGCCCGCGCCGCCGGACGCGATCCCGCCGACATCCAGCTTATCGCCATATCGAAAGTTCAGCCGACTGAACGTGTGGCAGCGGTGCTGGAACAGGGCCACAAACTGTTCGGCGAAAACCGCGTGCAGGAGGCGGCAGGCAAATGGCCAGGCTTCCGCGCAGACTACCCCGGGGCGCAGGTGCATCTGGTGGGTCCGTTGCAGACCAACAAGACCAAACAGGCGATGGGACTGGTACAGGCGATCCACACCGTCGACCGTGAAAAGCTGGCCCGCAAAATCGCGACCGAGGCGCAGGCGCTGGGCCGCTGCCCCGAGCTGTTCATACAGGTGAACACCGGTGAGGAAGAGCAAAAAGCGGGTGTTGCCCCGTCCGAAGTTGATGCCTTTGTGCAGACGGTCACCGACCTCGACCTGCCGCTGAGCGGTCTGATGTGTATCCCACCAATTGACGACGAGCCTGCACTCCACTTTGCGCTGCTGGGCAAACTGGCAGCGCGGAACGGGCTGAGTGGCCTTTCGATGGGGATGAGCGGAGACTATGAGACGGCAATTGCCCTGGGCGCGACGCATATCCGTGTGGGATCGGCCATCTTTGGCGCACGGGTCAGCGCGTGACAACCAGCCGATCCGCCGGTTGCAGGCGGTTCACGATCCACAACAGATCGCCACGTGCGAAGGCGACGCACCCTTCGGTCGGATGACGCGGTTTGCGCCAGCAATGCACAAAAATTGCCGAGCCAGCGCCCTTGACCGCCAGGGGCCAGTTCCAGTCGGTCAGAAGAACGATATCATAAAGCGGATCGGCGCGGCGTAGTGCCTCGCTCGAATAGCCGGGTCTGGGCCCGTTCGGCAGATAGTGATTGTAATCGGAATCGCGGGGATCATCGGACCACCGGTCGAATGCACCGATCGGGCGCGCCCAATTGGGAAGACATGTTCGGGCCACCCGGTCGGGACGAAACAGCAATCCGACAAAACGATGTGTACCCAACGGCGTCGATCCGTCGCCCTCGCGTTTGTCGGCCGTAAGCCCGCTGCGGCCCAGCGCGCAGGGAAACCGGCGGCCTGCAAAACTTGCGCCACGCGGACTGACGCGCAACCCGCCCACTTTATAGCAGATGCCCCGATTTGGCGGCTTTGACGTCCAGATAGCCCGCATTTTCGGGCGTGCGCCCGACGCGCAGCGGTATCCTTTGCACCACGTCGATCCCATGCGCTTGCATCCGCTGCACCTTGGTCGGGTTGTTGGTCATCAGCCGTACCGAGGTAATGCCAAGCGCCGACAATATCCGGGCACCGATGCGAAAATCCCGCTCGTCATCCTCGAATCCCAGACGGTGGTTCGCCTCGACCGTATCAAACCCCTGATCCTGCAGTGCATAGGCTCGCATCTTGTTGGCAAGTCCGATACCTCGCCCCTCCTGATTAAGATACAGCAGAACGCCGGACCCTTCGTGGCCGATCTGTTCCAGCGCCGTGTTCAACTGTGGACCGCAATCGCACTTCAGCGATCCGATCACATCGCCGGTAAAGCACGCCGAATGCAGACGCACCAATACCGGTCCGGGGCGCTCCGGTGGTCCGACTTCAACCGCATAGTGCTCTTCGCTGCCATCAAGCGGTCGGAAAACACGGACACGCGAGTTGCTCGCCACGGTAAGTGGTACCCGCGCGGCGGCCACCTCGGTCAGATCAAGTGGCAGCTGCCCATAGGTCTCAAGATCAAGGCAGGTCAGGTCGCTGGACCGGGCCAGGGATTTGGCGTTTTCATGGGGCAGGACCAATGCGGCCGGAAGCAACCGCGCCTCCTTGGACAGGCGGATCGCGGCCCGGTGAAGGTCAGCATGGCCCCTGCGATGGCTGATGAAAGGGCCTTTGAGCGGGGTGGCAAGATCGCTGGCCGGATCAGCGACGGCGCGGATCCATGCCGCGTCTCCGGGAACTTCAAGCCGTGCCAGATCGCCGTCATAGGGGCGCGCCCTCAGTGTCTCGGCCCGCCACCGCGTAATGGCCAGCTGCGGTTCGCCAAGGGCCCGCAAATCCGCCAGACGTGTGTCGCTTACCGCCTCGGCCGCCTGGACCAGCGCCGACCCCATCGTGCCGTGAAGCGCGACAATCGCGCCCATACGCAAATCCGCACGTGCACGGGCCACCCGCTCGGCAATTGTAAGATCCAGTCCCAATGCCTGACCTTTCCGTGAGGGTGCGGCTCGCGCTCCTCGCGCGACCGTGACACTGTCTTTCAAAGCATTTCAACCTATACCGGCAGTTTCCCCGAAATTGAAACAAAAGCGAAGACGCACACACTTGCGCGTGACACCCAGCCCGCGATGCTTGTCGTAGCTGTCGATTCATCGCACCTATGACGTGCAATACGGAGGAGCGTCCAATGAGCAACGTCAAGAAGATCCTGATGGTCGATGATGATGAAGACCTTCGAGAGGCTCTTGCCGACCAGTTGGTGCTCACCGAGGAGTTCGATGTATTCGAGGCCGGAGACGGTGCTCACGGGCTCGAAAAGACCAAGGAAGGGCTGTATGACCTGGTCATCCTTGATGTTGGCCTGCCGGATATGGACGGTCGCGAGTTGTGCCGCCTGATGCGCAAGCAAGGGGTAAAGTGCCCGGTTCTGATGCTCACGGGTCACAACACCGACGCCGATACCATTCTGGGTCTGGATGCCGGTGCAAATGACTATGTGGCGAAACCCTTTAAGTTTCCGGTCCTTCTGGCGCGTATCCGCGCGCAGCTGCGCCAGCACGAACAATCCGAGGACGCGGTGTTCAACATCGGGCCCTATACCTTCAAACCGTCGGCGAAGATGCTGATTGACGAAACCGAGCGAAAAATCCGGCTGACGGAAAAAGAAACTAACATTCTGAAGTTTTTATACCGCGCCGAGGCCGGTGTTGTTCCCCGCGATACACTTCTGCATGAAGTATGGGGGTATAACGCCGGGGTGACGACGCACACGCTTGAGACCCATATCTACCGGCTCCGCCAGAAGATTGAACCGGATCCCTCAAACGCGCGCATATTGGTTACCGAGTCTGGCGGGTATCGCCTTGCAGGTTAAGAGTGTGAGTTCAGTATCCCTTGGCATCGGGGTGTGATGATGCCGTTTTCCCTGTTGGACCTGGCCCGGGCTTCGCGCCCGGGCTTTTTTTATGGTTTCGGGAGGACGACCTTTCGATAAAGGTGCCAGCTGGCATGGCCCAGGATCGGAAAGATCACGATCATCCCAAGAAAAAACGGTACCATCGCAACCGCGGTAAGCACGGCAACCACCACGCCCCAGCCAAGCATCGCCTGCGGGTTGTCCATGACCGAGCGCACGCTTGTGATCATGGCGGTCACCACATCAATCTCGCGGTCCAGCAACAACGGGACCGAGATGACCGAGATGGAGAACAACAAGAGTGCCAGAGCGCCGCCAACCAGTGTTCCGGCCGACAACATCGCAAGGCCAGCACCGCTGAACAATAGGTCCGGCTCGGACGAGATGTTGGTCAGGGGCCGCAGTCCAAAGGTGAGCGCAAAGACCAAATGCGCAAAATAGACCCAGGCCAGAAAGAAAAATAGCGCGACAAAGGCCATCGAGGGGATCTGGCGCCCCCGCTCCTGAGCGATCACGGTCAGCACCTCACCCCAGTCAATCGGATCGCCGGCCTCCAAACGGCGCGAGACATCATACAGACCGACCGCAACGAAAGGACCGATCAACGGGAAACCGGCCATCAGGGGCAGCGCCCAATAGCTGGTCCCCCAGACCACAAGCTGCAGGTAAATTACTATGCCAAGGACAGAAAACACGGCACCAAAGAACATTCCGATCAGTGGCGCGCGTCGAAAGTCCTGGAGCCCCTGTGCCAGCGACGTCCTGACATCGGCGAACTTAATGTCCGTCAACTCAACCGGATCTGCGGGTAGATGTTCAGAGCTGGACATGATCTTTTGCCTTTTGTGCTGTCGCGCCCGCAGAATACAGCCCGTACCCGAACCTACGATGATCCAGATCAAGTCGTTTTACTTGCCCCGCGGATCGTTTTGCGGCAATGATTACGTAATAATGTGCCCGTATCAGAGGCATAGAGGCAGGTCATAGATCGAGGACGAGTTAGAATGCGCAGAGGACTGCTTAATCGCAGAACCGTTTTGGCGGCGGGGTCTTCCGCAGGTCTTGTTGCCTGCGCACCCCGAGGACCCACGCGGTTCCCAACCGACCATGTGTTTATCCTTAAGGAACAACGCCGGTTATACCTGATCAATAAAACCGTTCCGGTGGCCGAATATGCCATTGACCTTGGCTTCGAGCCACTGGGCCACAAGGTACAGGAGGGGGACGGGCGCACGCCCGAAGGCCTTTACTGGGTGGATCGCAAAAACCCGCGAAGCTCGTTTCATCTGAGCGTCGGGATCAACTACCCGAACGAGCAAGACATCGAATATGCGGAAGCCCTGAACCTGGATCCGGGCGGTGACATTTTTATTCACGGGCAACCCAACGGAAAATACGACCCGAATGATCCGGATTGGACCGCCGGTTGCGTCGCCGTAACGAATGCCGAGATCGAAGAGATCTTTGTGAGTGTCGCGGTGGGGACACCGGTTACCATCCGGGCGTAAACCCCATAAGACCGGGTTTTGCTGTTCTGGAACGCAAGTCGCGCGGCGGGCGCCTCAAGTCCGCTGCAACGATCCCTACAGCCCTGGCGTGCCAGGGGTTGGAGCGGTCGGTGCCACGGCACCGCTTTGGCCAATCAACTGCACCCACCACAGCTTGCCATTTGTTTCCTGATACCACGCGATACCAAGCCGGTTGGCACCCGGCTCCAGCATCACCTGACGGGTGACCGGGTCCCCGAGCCAGCTTTGGAATACCTCGAACTCGTCATCAAATGACTCCGAGATATTCTCTCCCAGAACGGTCCCGACAAAACCCGCCCTCTGAGCCCGGTCCCGGGGCGACGTGCCATCGGAGCCGAAGTGCCACGCGCGCCGCTGAACGCTCATGTCGCGGGCATGCGTTGCGGCCGCTGCGGTCAGGCGTGATGACAGTTGCACCGGCGGTAGTGACCGCGAGGCCCGGAAAGCGTTGATCTGATCAACCTGCACGGTGCGCACAGCATTGGTTTCGCCGCTGCGAATGATACGAACCCCCTCGGCAGTTTGTTGAGGGGACGTGTCACAAGCGGCCAGAAACACGACGCACAAGGGAACGATTAACCTGAGAATTCCTGCCACGGGCCTGCCTTTTGTCGTTTGATCGTCACACCTAGCGACAAATTCTAGCGTGTTCAAACCTTGTTTGATCGAAAGCGGCGCTTCGCATATAAACGCCAAGTGCGTCTGTTGCATGGCGGCACGTTTGTTGGAGGGGACACCTTGACCGAACAAACCACAGGACTGACACGCCGCACATTCACCCGGGGCCTTGCCCTGGGGGGTCTTGGTATCGCAACTGGTGCTTGCACGCGGAATGCCGAGGCTGTCGTAGCGGACTATCGGACGCTGGGTGGCCCGGCCGCCAGCCAGGCTGCAGGCGGTCCGGTTTCAGGCCTCGACAACTCGCAGTTGCTGGGGGTGCGGGAGGCCGGTCTTGACCGGCGGATTTCCGGATTTCTTGCGCGGAACTGGCGGGATCACTTCGGCAGTCTGAACGGCGGGGCGATCCTGGTCGACACGAACGCGCGTGCCCTGCACTATTGGGCCGAAGATCAGCTGACCTACAAGATATACCCTACATCAGTGCCGTTGACCGAACAATTGACCCGTCGCGGGCGTACCAAGGTCGTGCAAAAGCGGGAGGGACCGGATTGGCGTCCCACGCCGAACATGCTCAAACGCAACCCTGAACTCCCATCCTATGTCGGCCCCGGACCGGAAAATCCGCTTGGGACACATGCGTTGTATCTGAGCTGGACCTACTATCGAATTCATGGAACCAACGACACGCGAAAGATTGGTCGCAAATCATCAAACGGGTGTATTGGCCTGTACAATGAGGACATTGCCGAGCTTTTCGGAGCGACCAGAGTTGGTACACAGGTCCTGCTTGTATGAGGGGCGTGCATATTGGCCTCAGATATTGCACCGAAAGCACAATTTGGCGGATTTGAGTGCATTTTATGGCGATCTCGTTGAAAACGAATCGCTAAGGAAGTACGCGTTGTCGTGCACGGCCCGGGGTTTCGGGCGCGACTGCAATAAGTTTGGCCATAGGAGACCAACATGAAAAAAGTCCTTCTGACTGCAGCAGCTCTGACGTTTGCTGCCCCCGCTGCTTTCGCTGGTAACGTTGAAGTATTCGTCGCCCCGGAAGAGCCCGTGATCGAAGAGCCCATCGGTGGATCGAACGCTGGTTTCGTGATCCCGCTGGTTGCCCTGGTTATTATCGCTGCCGCGATTGTTGCGTCGGACGACTAATCCAACCTGCCCAGATTTAGATGACGGCGGTCCATTGGGGCCGCCGTTTTCTGTTGTGCCGGACACTTACCGACAGGCACTAAACTCACCCTGAGCCAGGTGGAAATGGTCGGCGTGCAGGCGGTTGAATTGTGGTGAAAGGACCGTCTTAAACCAGGTGCATGCGCCTGTTCGGATCGACCGCCAGAAAAGCTGTTCGTTCTGGTTTACCGAGTTCCAGCCGCGTAAAAGCGACAACCGTGTTCCATCGGTCAGCACCATTCCGTCAATGTCGATCGCGCTTGCTGTCGCATGGGCGCTCATCCGATCCCCTTCACCGGTTTCAGTCCGCATACGGCGACAGGAATAGCTGGACATGTGCCGGACCTCGGCCACATTTTTGTTCAGGTATTTTTCGGCGGCTGGCTGAACGCTGTGCCGCTCCCACATATACAGCCGCAAGGCAATGCTACAGCGGGTAGAGACGGGCGCAAGATCCGCCCCCCATAATCCACGTACCTTGGTGTGCTCGCGGATATGGCATTGGTCCGAAACTTCCCGATCCAGCATCCGGACGTATCGAAAGTCCGGGATCTGCTCCAAAGTCGCAAAGCACATCTCTGGTGTCGCCGTGGCACGGCTCAATTTAAACGCGGTGAACGGCCCCGCCGCCGCTGTCGGATCAAGTGGTGCCAGCGGATTGAGCCGCTCGGGAATGCCCGGGCCGACCGCCAATGTGCCGATGCCGATGATCAGCAAGACAACCACATATCCTGCAATCCTGAGCAGCGTAGCACCCGCACCGCCACGCCTTGGCAGAGGCCGTTTTCCGGGCCGGTTTGCGGACTGTCGAAGGAGGTGGTTCGGAAACATTGGTAAAGTGCACCTGGTTAAGCCAGGCTAGTCTAGAACGATATCCATGCGCATTTCCAGCCGGACATACAGACTAATGCGGCCCGGCAAGCCGGGCCGCATGAAATTGCCCCCCAATAATACGGGAAGGCGTGGTCTCAGCAATCAGCGTGCGATGATCGCTTCGATACGCCGCGCTTTTTCGTTGTCGCCTGCGTCCGAGCTCAAAACGTTCTGAATGATGGCCAGCTGCGAAACGGTCAGCGTCATAACGTCGACGTCCAGAACGCCAACACCGGTCAATGCGTTCGACACGGCGAGCTCCAACATTGTCAGCTCCTGCTCCATAGCGACAGCAGGTGTGGTGAATGTTGCTGCGGACGCGACTACGGCGAAAGCTGCGAGAGTACGTTTCATAGTGTAGATCCTTTCCTAGTTTAGACCAGATTGCCTAGCCTATGCGAAAGGTTTGGACCATCTATTGCGACCATTCAAGCGATCTGTGTGTTACGGCACCTCACAAAACCGAACTATTGACTGCAGCGTTTCTGCTGCGGCTGGAACGATGTTTCAGCGTGATTCGTCAAATGTTACAGTTCTGGTAAAATCCACATAATATTCCCCCAGCGGGTGATCAGATTGAAACATCCCTCACAAAACGGATATTTACGAGCTGTCGGCGAATATTTCAAACATCACGACTTTCGTGATAACTTGCGATATTTCAACGAACAACAACTTCTTGATAGCCTATTACAGGCCGATTTTTTTTTGCTTTTAGACTGTTGTGCACACAAAACCGAAGCCGAATCATGATCGGCTTGGGCCATCAGGTGTCTGGTTTCAGGCGGCAGTCGGCTCGAATTTTAATGAGATACCGTTGATACAATGCACCAGTTTGCCGTCTACCATAAGGATATGGCCCAGATGGCTGCCGCAGCGACGACAGTGTGCTTCGATCATGGTTCGACCCGAAGAGGCCCCGGACATCGAGTAACTTGCCGCTTTGTCGATATCCATAAGCACGTTGGTCGGCTGCGCATTGGAAAAGAATACCCAGCCCTTATCGAGTTCGACCCGCCATTCCGATGAATATACATGCAGACCGCAGCCTTTGCAGTAAAACTCCCCGTCCCTATAGTCGTCCCAGAGCTCCGAAGTCTTCGCCCACTCGGTGCCACTGTTGCGGAGTACTTCGTACTCGAAGTCCGACAGGATACTACGCCATTCCTCTTCTGTACGCTCGATCTCGTACACGTAGTTGCTGGTCCGCTCGGGGCGCGCCTGTGCGGTACCGCCGAAGGGAAGGGCCGCGCCGGCCATTACACTGCTGCCTATAAACGCACGCCGGGTGGATTTGGGTTGCATCGATACCTCCATTTAGAATGACGGGAGCGTAACACGCAAAAAGATAGCGCCCACAACAAGGCTGTGTGATCGCCCCGGGAGGACAGCCGACCGGCACCGCAGGTATCAATCGCAAATGTGATGGTCTCAGTAGCGGTACTGTTCCGACTTGAACGGCCCTTGTGGGGTGACACCGATATAGGCAGCCTGCTCTTCGGACATGGTCGTCAGCTTCACTCCGATCCGTTCGAGGTGGAGCCGCGCGACTTTCTCATCCAGATGCTTGGGCAGTACATAGACCTGATTGCTGTAACTGTCGGACCGGGTCCAGAGCTCAATCTGTGCCAACACCTGGTTTGTGAAGCTTGCCGACATCACGAACGAGGGGTGGCCGGTAGCGTTGCCCAGATTAAGCAATCGCCCTTCCGAGAGTAGGATCAACCGGCTGCCCGAGGGCATTTCGACCATGTCGACCTGTTCCTTGATATTGGTCCACTTGTGGTTCTTGAGCGCTGCGACCTGAATCTCATTGTCGAAGTGACCGATATTCCCGATGATCGCCATGTCTTTCATCTCGCGCATATGCTCAAGGCGGATGACGTCCTTGTTGCCAGTTGCCGAGATGAAGATATCGGCCTTGGGCGCGGCCTCCTCCATGGTTACAACCTCGAACCCGTCCATGGCCGCCTGCAATGCGCAGATCGGATCCACCTCGGTCACCATAACGCGGGCCCCCGCGCCGCGCAGCGACGCTGCAGATCCCTTGCCCACATCGCCATACCCAAGCACAACAGCAGTCTTGCCGGCCATCATCGTGTCCGTCGCGCGCCGAATACCATCGACCAGGCTTTCCTTGCAGCCGTATTTATTGTCGAATTTCGACTTTGTGACACTGTCGTTCACGTTGATCGCTGGAAACGGCAGTAGACCCTGTTCCTGCAATTGATACAGGCGGTGAACGCCGGTAGTGGTTTCCTCGGACACGCCTTGGATCGCGTCACGCTGCCGGGTGAACCAGCCCGGGTTTGCCGCCATGCGCTTGCGGATCTGGGCGAAGAGATATTCCTCTTCCTCGGAAGTCGGGACGGCGATCAACTCCTCCTCGCCGTTTTCCACGCGCGCACCCATAAGGATATAGAGCGTGGCATCGCCACCATCATCCAGGATCAGGTTACAGGTGCCATCCGGGAAGTCGAAAATCTTGTCGGCATACGCCCAGTATTCCTCAAGCGTTTCACCTTTGACAGCAAAGACGGGCGTACCCCCGGCAGCAATCGCCGCCGCTGCATGGTCCTGGGTTGAAAATATGTTGCACGAAGCCCAGCGCACCTCGGCGCCCAGTGCGACCAGGGTTTCAATCAGAACCGCGGTTTGGATCGTCATATGGAGCGATCCGGCAATGCGCGCGCCCTTGAGGGGTTTACTCTCGCCAAATTCCGCGCGTAGCGCCATCAAGCCTGGCATCTCGGTCTCGGCAATGTCCAGCTCTTTGCGGCCAAACTCCGCCAGTGCAATATCTTTGACGATATAATCCATGATGATCGGCTTCCTGTTTCCAAGCGATACGGACCCCATATCAGCCCATCTGAACGGGTACAACGCTCGCTCGTTCTCAGCCAAACCGCGTCCGACTTCAATGTGTCAAAGCGCGTCAGCGCGGGTCTGTTTCAGTTTAATTTTACTATTTCTGCGGGCGGTCCGATATGGCCCCTGCCCAATGGTATTCGCTAAGGGGATGCGGTAGGCGGGCGCGGATCTGTGGCGCTTGAACATCACCCGCCAGGCAGGCATATCGGAGCGGAAGCGTATCGGACCGAGAGGATGCAATGGCGCAGCCGCGGGCTTGGCAAAGAATGCTGTCGGGGCGTCGGCTCGATCTGCTTGACCCCTCGCCATTGGATATCGAAATAGAAGATATTGCCCACGGCTTGTGCTTTTTGGCGCGTTGGAACGGCCAGACCCGGGGCGATTATCCCTATTCGGTGGCCGAACATTCCCTGCTTGTCGAATATTTGCTGGGTATAATTTCACCAAAGGTCCCGCCGCAATGGCGCCTGGCTGCGCTGCTGCATGACGCGCCCGAGTACGTCATCGGCGATATGATTTCACCGGTGAAGTCCGCCGTTGGGCCCGGGTACAAGGACATGGACCTTCGGTTGACCCAAGCGGTGAATCTGCGGTTTGGTCTGCCTGCCGAAACCCCGGTGACCGTCAAACGGCAGATCAAACGGGCTGATCGCATAAGCGCATGGCTGGAGGCAGTGCAGATCGCGGGCTTCGCCGAAGCCGAGGCCGACCGTTTTTTCTCTCGACCCAATAAGCCCGAGGCCGCAGCTCTCGTGCTGGAACCACGTCCACCCATGGAGGTTAAGGCAGACTTTCTGACCCGCCATGCGGAACTGCGCCAACACATCGAGGCCTAGATCCGTCGAGCGAAGGCAGCGGGATGTATTCCGCCTGAACCTGGGCTTTGCGATAACCACGGCCCATTGGGCTGCGCAGAACTCGAATATGGGCTCCACCACGCAACCTTGCTGGGGTTGGCCATATACGGGCGACGAACGCATGAAGCTGCCTACTCCATGCATATTCCTGCAAGCCTTTGCAGAACCGGATTCTCGCCAGAGAGAAAACTCCTTGTTTTCAGAAAGAGTTGTGGCGACCCCGGCAGGATTCGAACCTGCAACCTGCCCCTTAGGAGGGAACCGTTCATAGCGTCATTCCTTCTGTGATTTCTTGCTCTTGGGTGTTTGTACAGTGTCCGCCTGTACGTGGTTTGTACGAAAACGGGCCCTGACATCGGCCTCATCCGCCTCTGCAAGGGCATAGATGCGCATTGGCAAATTGGGGTCTGACCAGCGGCCAGCCTTGGCTGCAGTGACTGGATCGACCCCCTGTCGCACAACCAATTCTGTAAAGAACCCGTGCCGCCCTGCTGGGTGCGCTGAGAGGTACGGGATGCCTGCACTCTTGCAGATCGTCTTCCAGCGCGTGTTGTAACCTGTGGAGCTACCATAGCCGAACACACGCGGCTTCATGAACTTGCCGGTTTTGCGGTTCTTGGGGCGCTTTGGCGGCAATGCTAGGAGCTCGTCCATCATCTGAGGCGAGACAGTGATCCAGCCTTCGGGATGACCCTTCTGTGCTTTGACTCTGACTTTGTTCTCAGCGGGCCGCAGATCGTCAGGCTCAATTGAGACGGCCTGATCGATCCGCGCCGCCGTCTCAAACATGAACCGGACCAAGGCGGCGTTGTAAGGATCAGCGGCTCGACAAAAGGCTTCGATCCACTCTTTGTCAGCAGGCTTGCGCTCAACTCGGCTGGTCTTTCCCCGCCGCTTGTCCTGGGCAATGCGTTCGAATTTGTCATAGGGCTTCACTCGAATGAGCGGCGTACCTTCCAGCTCGTGCGCGTTGTTGATGACCGCACTCGCTGGCGTAACAATCTCGCGCCACCAGGTGTCGGTCGACGCCTTTGGTTTGAGTTTCGGCCCCAGACCTTTCAAATGCGCCCCAGAGATCGCACCCAAAGGCATATCGCCAATCTCTTCAACAATCGGGATCAACTGCTTCGCGGTCTTGGGGGAGGCGTTGTA
The DNA here is from genome assembly GCA_039190275.1 of Pseudomonadota bacterium. Taxonomy (GTDB): domain Bacteria; phylum Pseudomonadota; class Alphaproteobacteria; order Rhodobacterales; family Rhodobacteraceae; genus Halovulum. The sequence goes on from JBCCYF010000076.1 coordinate 18,397, forward strand.
GAGCATGATCGCATCCGAGAACGTCTTGCTTGGTTCATCGCCAACGACATGGCGACGTATCTGGAGCTCGGTCTCGCGATTTATCCAGTCCCGTGCGCCCGCTTCTGTAGATGCCTTAGTGCTTCGCCGGTATGGGCCTGCGATTGGCCTGCCGTTGTACTCGACCCAGCCCTTAGCCCAGAAGAAGCGACCCCTCTTGTAGATTTGGAGCGGCATGCCTGGCCTCCTTCAAAAATCTTGTCGATCTGTGCGGGCGTGATCAACATAGTTCGCCCTAGGCGATAAAATGCGCCGGTGTCGTTCGCCCGCTCCCGCAGCGTGCGCTCCGAGATGTCGATCCCCATGCCAGACATAACCTCAACCCATTGGGCAGGCGTCTTACCAAGCCCCAGGATTTGCGAGCTGTCTGATTTGTCGGTCTCTGCCATTTCAGTCATCCTTGTCCACCTGAGTTGAATCGTGCGTACGCATAGATTCGCTTGTTTGGTGCCTTCTGACGTGTTCAGATGGTCTGAAAGGGAAATATGCGTCATTTTGTGCAATATTTATACAAAAGTGCGCATTCGTCAATTGGGAAGTCTTAATGACGCAAGAAGATGCTGATGTGTTCGCAGAAGTAGGTGCACGCCTGGCCATCTTACGTAGCGAAATTGGCGTTTCGCAGGCCGGGATGGCAGAGGCGATTGGCGTCTCACATCGGGCTTATCACAGCTATGAGAAGGGTAAGCGCGGTATTCCAATCGAAGCGCTGATCAAGATGCACGGACGATATGAGGTCGACGTTGCTTGGTTGCTGCTTGGCACGCAGTCGATCCGAGCGGGTCACGATTTCGATGCCCTGAAAAGGATCGAGACCTCGCTCGATAAGTACCTGGAGGGTGCTGGCATCAAAATCAAAAGTGAGAAACGCGGGGCCATCGCCGCGCGTTGGTACGAGTCACAAGTCAAGGGTCGGGACGTAACGGATGATGAGGTTCACACTTGGATCGAATTCGCAAGGGAGTAGGAAAATGAAAGAACCAAGCGACCAATGGAAGAAACTTCGCCGCGCAGCACTGGAACGCGCGCGACGCAAAATGATCGACCCCTTGGAGGTCATTCACCTCGCACTTCTTGGAGCCAGCGCACTTTACTTGGCCGGATTTCTACGGCTGAACCTATTCGGTCAAACCGGCGAATTCTCGCTGGCTTCTGGAGCCTTCATTCTGCTGGCAGCTGCTGCCGGACTACTTGTGCCTGTTCTCACAGGATCAGTAGTGACCCTGCACTTCACCGACAGACGCCTGGGAAAGCTCCTCCGTGAATGACAGCACTGTATTGATGGGCTCTCGGGCCGCACAGCCACTGGCGCACGATGTTAGCGCGCGACCAAAAGGCCCAACCTGAATGGCCTTCGGAGTGTTCATTCACCGCAGTGACTCGATCTACGATGACGTTCCCTCCGAACGCTATCAGTTCCCGCCTCAATATTTGTCCCGCGCGCAGCAATGTGAAGGTGACTGGATCGTCTATCTCGAGCCCAGCAAGGTGAAAGACACGAAGGGGTACTTCGCAGTCGCAAAGGTGCAAGAGATCATCTCAGACCCTGGAAAATCCGACATGTACTTTGCTGTGATCGAGCCTGGGACGTACCTCGATTTCGGCGATCCTGTGCCGTTCCGCGATACCGAGAACATCGTTGAGAGAGGCTTGCTGAACGATGAAGGTCGCATATCTGGCCGCGCACAAGCAGCTGTCAGAACGCTTTCCAATGAAGACTTCGCCCGGATCATCGAGCGCGGGCTAGACGCTGAGGACGGTATTCTGCCCCGTGTAGGAGACCTTGCAGCCGCCACTGGTTTTCAAGATGCGCCAGTTCCCTTCCAACACCTGGCAGCGCGCGAGCGGGTCGATCAACTTACTAGCCGGGCAGTGCGGGATCGCAACTTTCGGAAAAACGTGCTGCGAGCATATGGTGAGCGTTGCGCGATAACTGGTCTGCGATTGATCAACGGCGGAGGTCGCGCTGAAGTAGAGGCTGCACACATTAGGCCGGTAGAGCAGAATGGCCCTGACATCGTAAGTAACGGCCTTGCATTGTCCGGGACCGCCCACTGGATGTTTGATCGCGGGTTAGTGGGGCTAGACGATGACTTTAAGGTTCTTGTCTCAAGACAAAGCAACGATATGCAAGCCGTGCACGCGATGATCAATCAATCCGGACGACTCTTGGCACCTGAAAGGCTGGCAAATCAGCCCAGAACTGAATTCGTGAGTTGGCATCGCGCCAACGTTTTCAAGGAGTAATGTAACTGTGTTGCCGGCAAGATTGCGATTTAGAGTTGTTCAACGACCGTACAAAAGCCTAGAGTTCAAGGAGCATAGACGCGCAACTTGCGTGCATGAAGCTGGAATAGTTATTTGAATTATATAGAAAATGTCGAAGTCGAGGGTTTCTGGGGGCGGAAGAATGTTTCGCTGAAACTGAAGGAAGATTTGAATTTCCTTATCGGACCAAACGGCAGCGGTAAGACAACAATCATCAACCTGATCTCTGCGGTGCTGCGGGCGGATATTCCCGCTCTCTACGCAGTTCAGTTCGAGAAAGTCACGATCCGGCTCAAAACTATTGGAGCCAACCGTAAACCAGTCATCGAAGTAGCCAAAGTAGTAGATAAGAAAATGGGTAGCTTTGAGCTGCGCTACACAGTCAAGGAAAAATCGAGTGATAAGGGGCGCACATATGGTGTCGAGGGGCCGTACGATGAAAGGATATATCGA
>JBCCYF010000077.1:0-21122 GCA_039190275.1 Pseudomonadota bacterium
AAAGCTGATCCCCGTGGTGATCCTGTCTGCCCTGGCGGGGAAACCGATCCCGGTTTACGGAACCGGCGAGAACATACGTGACTGGCTGTATGTCGAGGATCACGCGGACGCGCTGTTAACCGTGCTGGAACGCGGAACGCTCGGACGGACATATGCCATCGGCGGAGAGAATGAAGCGCGCAACATCGACCTGGTGCGAATGATCTGTGCCGAACTTGACCGACAGCGTCCGGGTCACAGGCCTTATGCGGAGCAGATCACCTTCGTAGCCGACCGCCCCGGTCATGATGCGCGCTACGCGATTGACCCCAGCCGGATCAGAACCGAATTGGCCTGGCGCCCGAGCGTATCGCTGGAAACCGGGATCGCCCGCACGGTGGCATGGTATCTGGCCAACGAGACCTGGTGGCGCCCCTTGCTTGACCGCAAGGGGGTGGGCAATCGACTGGGAACCACCGGATGAGGGTGCTGATCTTTGGCCAGACCGGTCAGGTCGCCCGCGAACTGGTGCGACACAAACCGCCGTCTTGGGATCTGGTGTCGCTGGGCCGCGCGGATGCGGATCTGCGCAACCCCGGCGACTGCGCGAGGCGGATCACCAAAGCGGGCGCAGACGCGGTCATAAACGCTGCTGCCTTTACCGCTGTCGACAAGGCCGAGGAGGTCCCCGAACTGGCCCATACCATCAACGCAGAAGCCCCCGGTGCAATGGCAGAAGCGGCGGCGCGGATAGATGTGCCGTTTTTGCATGTCTCGACCGACTATGTGTTTTCGGGTGCCGGATCGGAGCCGTGGCACCCTGACGACACACCCGCGCCGCTCAACACCTATGGCGCCAGCAAGCTGGCCGGTGAACAAGCCGTCGCGGCGGCGGGCGGGCCTTCCGCGATCCTGAGGACGGCCTGGGTGTTCTCGGCCCACGGCACCAACTTTGTAAAGACGATGTTGCGGCTGGCCGAAACGCACACCGAATTGCGTGTGGTCAACGATCAAACGGGCGGACCGACACCGGCTGCAGCGATCGCCCAGGCACTTCTGGCCATGGCACAACACATGCAAAGCTTGCCGCACCCGCACGCCACATATCACTTTACAGGCGCGCCCGATACCACCTGGGCCGATCTGGCGCGGGCGATCTTTGCGCACGCCGGCAAAAGCACCAAGGTGACCGGCATTCCGACCACGGATTATCCTACGCCGGCGGCGCGGCCCATGAACGGACGGCTTGACTGTAGCGACCTTGCCCGTGTCTTTGGCATCGAACGGCCTGACTGGAGAACGGGGCTGTCGGATGTACTAGATGAGTTGAAAGCGACCTGACATGACATCACGCAAGGGCATCATTCTGGCGGGCGGCAGCGGAACCCGGCTGTATCCCAACACCATCGGCGTGTCGAAACAACTACTGCCGGTCTATGACAAGCCGATGATTTACTACCCGATCACCGTGCTGATGCTGGCAGGTATCCGCGAAATCGCCATCATCACCCGGCCCGAGGATCAGGATCAGTTTCGGCGCCTGCTGGGCGATGGTGCGAACTGGGGGCTGAGTTTTCACTACATCCAGCAACCCTCACCTGACGGCTTGGCGCAAGCGTATCTGCTGGCAGAGGCGTTTCTGGCCGGGTCCCCGTCCGCCATGGTGCTGGGAGACAACATCTTTTTCGGCCATGGCCTGCCCGAGGTTCTGGCCGCCGCGGACGCGAGCCCGGCAGGTGGGTCGATATTCGGATATCAGGTTTCGGACCCCGAGCGCTATGGCGTCGTGGATTTCGACGCCAGCGGCGCGGCGCGGGCCATCATCGAAAAACCGGATGTTCCTCCGTCAAACTATGCGGTCACGGGCCTTTATTTTCTGGATGGGACAGCACCGTCGCGCGCACGCGACGTGCGCCCTTCGGCCCGCGGCGAACTGGAGATTGTCTCGCTGCTGGAAATGTACCTGCATGACGGCGATCTGGCTGTGGAACGGATGGGGCGCGGTTTTGCATGGCTGGATACCGGCACCCATGCCAGCCTGCTGGACGCCGGAAACTTTGTCCGCACTCTGCAAAACCGGCAGGGTCTGCAAGTGGGCTGTCCCGAGGAAGTGGCCTATGGGCTGGGCTGGATCGACCGCGAGGCACTGATGGCGATCGCGGCAACCTATGCCAAGAATGACTACGGGCAGTACCTTAGGCGGTTGGCAGAGGCAGGCGGTGGGGTCTGACCGCGCGCCGTTGACCGTCCTGATTTGGGGGACCTTTGATCTGGGCAAGCCTCGCATGCGCATCATTCTGGCCGCGCTCAAAGCGGCTGGCATCCGGGTGGAACTGCAGCACATTCCGATCTGGGACGGGATCGAAGACAAGGGCGCGTTAAAGGGGCGCCTGGTTCCGTTGCGTTTTGGGCTGCGGTACCTCTGGGCGATCCTGCGGCTTTGGGCCATGGCGTTCAGGGCGCCATCGCATGACGTCGTCCTTATCGGGTATCTGGGCCAATTCGATGTGCTGGCCTACCAGCCGATCGCCTTGCTGAGGCGAAAACCGCTGGTATGGGACGCGTTCCTGTCGCTCTACGACACGGTGGTTATCGATCGTGGCAAGCTCCGCGAAGGGGGACTGCCTGCGCGGAGCCTGCGGCGCCTGGAACGGATCGGCGCGCAATGCGCGGATCGTGTGGTTCTGGATACGGCACCCCATGCAGCACGGTTCGCAACCCTTCTTGACGTGCCCGAGGGTCGTATCGACTGGGTTCCGGTGGGGGCCGAACCCCAGATCTTTCCCGCACTGCCGCCAAAGCGATCCAGCGGCGTGCCCCTGACAATCTTGTTCTACGGTCAGTTCATACCACTGCACGGGATCGAGACGATCATCGCTGCTGCGCGTTTGGCGCAGGCACAGGGCGCACCTTGGCGCTGGCGGCTGATCGGCACCGGACAGGAAGCCGCGCGCATACGCAAAGACTTGGATGCCAGCCCGGTGCCCGGGCTCGACTGGGTGGAATGGGTCCCCTACTCGGATCTGAGCACCGAGATTGCCGCCGCAGATGTCTGCCTGGGTATCTTCGGTGCCAGCGGAAAGGCGGCTTCGGTCGTGCCGAACAAGGTGTACCAGGTACTAGCCTCGGGCCGTCCGCTGATCACCCGCGACAGCCCGGCCATGCGCGCGCTGGCGCCTGAACCGGTGACAGGCCTGACACTGATCCCCGCATCGGATCCCCATGCCCTGGTTGCTGCCGTTAAACAATCCACAAACCAGGCGCCGGATTTTGAGGCGCTTCGGGAGAGTTTCGGCGCTGCTAGCCTGTCAGATCGCTGGTACGAGATACTTGATACAGCACGCCGTTAAAGTTCAAGTTCACTCCAGGGGAACTGCCGATCAGACAGGCGTTTGACTTCATCGATCCCGCCAAAGCGCCAGGTATCCGACCCCCAGACCAAGGATGCCTTGAGAAACGGCATGCCAGCACCAACCAGTTCAGCATAACTATGGATCGCTCGGTTGCTGTACCGGGTAAAGACTGGCAGACGCAATCCCCTGAGTGTCCGGACATGGCGCATCCGAAGGGAGCTCCAGAACGGTAACGGCTTCACCAGGCTTTCATGCGTGAAGCCATGATCGACCAGATAGCCGGTTAAACCGACCTCGTAGCGCCGGATAATCTCGCGCTTGTCTGTCAGGTCCTGAACGCCAGCCCAGAACTGCCGCCAGGGCTCGGACCGAATGACCGACGCAGAAAAGCTCAGGAAATAGCTCTGCAGATGTGGTTTCAGTTCGTTGGACTGCACAATGCCCCAGAAATCCGCCTCCCGGTGCTCCATGGTCTCAAATATCGGCGCCAGCGGGTGAAGCGGCCCAATGATGCTTGAGTTGGTCAGAACAACATGGTCCCAGCTCGACATATCCTCCTGCGCCAGCGCGTCCCGCCAAGCCGCGAAGTCGAGGCCGATATTCGGGCGTTCGATCACGCTATCGCATAGGGTTTCGGCAAAGCCGCGTGCCGAGGCGTTCAGGGGCGAGTTCGAGATCAGAACCAACCGCGTCGCCAGGGGTCTGAGGGCCCGCAGATACACCGCCACATGCGCTGGGACATCATTGTCCGCTGACCACTGGACAAGAATGATCAGGCGTCGCGGCTGCTCGGGTTCAGGTGCAAAATGCACTGCAGGCTCCCCGATCGGAGTTGGTCGGGATGTCATACCGCCGCCAGAAAACCGACATTGCGCAGCAAACTCGGGGTCCACATCCGATTCTTACTCAGAAAAATCCGGCGCGCCAGGAAGTTTCGGCGCGATAGCCCGGCAAAGGCAACGGCGCATTCGATGTCCTGATCCTGACCCAACGCGGCCAGGCGGTCCGCCAAGGCGGCGGACTGGAGCTGGGTCTGTCCCACATAGCTGCGCATGCGTCGCCAAAGTGTGTCGCGGCCCGACAGCAGGCGACCGAAGGCCGCGACAACGCTGCTCGGCCCTTGGCCGGTTACGTTTTTACCGTGCCTGCGGTACATAACCAGCGGTTCGGGGACATCCCCGATCTGCCCCGCATAGCGGGCCAGCAGGGCCAGCCACCAATCATGCATCATGATGCCACCAGGCATCGGCAAGCCGGCCTGCCGCAGTGCCGCGTTCCCCATCAGGGCACATCCTGTTACCACATTGTGGATCAGCAATTTTTGCGGAACCGTAATGACGCTGGGCTGCCGGTGTTCCAGGGCACGAAACGACGGCGCCACCGGCTTCAAGTCCTGGTCCACCACCTCCAGATCGCAATGGACCAGCAACGGGACATCGGCGCCGCACCCCGATTCCATTTTTCGGAGTGCGTGGAACAGTCGTTCGCACTTGTCCGGCATCCACACGTCATCCTGATCGCAGAAACTGAAATAGGGTGCATCGGACGCAGCAAGCAGACGTGCAAAGTTGCCGGCGGCCCCAAGGCCCGTGTCCCGATCCTCTAGCAGGTGCGCACGAGGACCCAGGCGCTTTACCCAATCCCGCAGGATCGGAACCGTCTGATCGGTCGAACCGTCATCGCGGATTAATACCCGCCAATTGCTATAGGTTTGCGCCTCGATTGATGCAAGTTGCTCGGGCAGGTACGCGGCACCGTTGAAGGTCGCCAGAAGGATATCCAACCTCTGCCCAGTCCCGGTGCGGTTCGCCAACTGTCCTGTCCTTACAACTTTTGCATTGCGTGGCGTCACTAAGCGCCAGATTGCGCCGAAGGTATGGCATCTCCGCGTCGGTCAGCAAGATTGATGAGGCTGGACAACTTCTATAAGCCTCAGCTGAGGCATGCGAGACATCTGAATGATCATCAACGACCGGCATGGGTTTGCCTTTGTCCATATCCCGAAAGCTGGCGGCTCGACCATTCGATCCGCCCTGCGCGCCTACGACGAAAGCCACGACCGATACTATGCGAAGTCGGTTGCCGATCATCCGGTTCTTGGCAGGCTCGACTATCCCCACATACCCCTCGACATTCTTGCTGCGCATTTCCAGGAGGACTTCGAACGCCTGCGCCGGTACCACAGCTTTGCTGTGATGCGCGAGCCGTTTGCGCGGTTTCGATCCGCGGTTGCGCAGCGGTTGAGAATGTACAAGCGCATGGATCTTGAGCAGGTCACCGATGAGGATGTGCGCACCGAAATCACCGAGGCAGTCGCATATCTTTCCGCGACCACGGGCAGCACAGCTGGGTACGATTGCGACTTCATCCACTACCTTCCGCAGGCGCGTTTTGTGTATCATGAAAGCCAGCAGATCGTGCAGCGGGTCTATCCACTAGACCATGTGGACAACTTACTCGGCGACATCAGCGTGCTTGTTGGAAAGGACCTCGACCCGGAACCGAAGCGCAATGTAAGCTTTGAAAACCGCTTATCCGGCCTGTGGGCGGCGCAGCGCATCAGCCAGACCTGGGTCGAACCCTATCTTCCACGCGCACTTTGGAAGCCGCCCCTGGCGGCAACCAGGCGCCTGATGTTCCGCACCGGCGTGTTCCGGAACTGGGATCAGTTATACGATCCGCTGTTTCGCAACGCAGAGGTTCGCGGGTTTGTTAACGAGTACTATGCGCAGGACATCGCCCTCTTCAAACGGGTTGCCGAGGCGGCCCTGCCGGACATGACGACCACCTGATGGCACTCGGCAGAGGCATGAAGTCGATCTTGCGCAACGGCGGTCTCATGGTCGGGTCGGGTTGGGTCGAGATCGCCTCCCGCCTGATCTATATTGTGTTCGTCACACGCTATCTCGGGGCGCAGGATTACGGTGTCTGGACCTATGCCATGGCGGCCTATGGCCTCGTGATCGGGCTTTCAACCCTTGGGCTTGAGACACTTATCCCCGTGCGCATGCATCAGACCGCTGACCGGGTGCAGGAGATCTTGAGCACCGCCCTGTGCCTGCGACTGGTCACATTGCTGGTGGCTGGAATGGGTTTGATCCTGTTTGCCATGCTGGCAGAGGAGGACTGGTCGACACGCGTGGCCTTACTGATGACCCTACCTGCCCTGGTGGGCCGCAGCTTGGTGACCTGGGTCCGCGCGGTCTATATGGGGTTCGAACACATGGTCGTTCCGCTCCGCCTTACGTTGGTATTCCGGGTGACGGAGGTCGCGGTTGGCATTGCACTTCTGACCATGGGCGCCGGCCTGTTCACCGTGCTGGCACTGCATGCTCTTGTCTGGCTGTTGGAAGGTTGTTGCGGACTAGCCCTGGTCTGGCGGCGCGGAGCCCTGAGGCTTGCATGGCATAAAGACATCGCCTGGGACCTGCTGCGGCAGGGCTGGCTTTTAGGCATCGCCGCGGCGGCAATGGTCGCTTTGATGTCCGGACCGGTATTGTTGTTGCGGCCCATGCTGGACGACTTTGCGCGGCTGGGTCCGGTGGCACTGGCATTTCAGGTGATTACCATCCTGGTTGCCTCCTGTGCCCCATTCTTCTTCGCCGCTCTCCCGGTGCTCAGCCGCTCGGCAGCGGCACAGGACGCGCGGGTCCGTTTCTTCGGTCCGTTGTCGGCGCTGGGCATTTTGCTTCTGGCCGCAACCGGTTCGGGGATTGGGTTCATTTACGGCCCGACACTGGTGGTCTGGGCTCTGGGGCCGGAGTTCCAGATCACCGGTACCCTGCTGGGGCCTGCGGTACTGGTGGCCGGGCTGGTCTTGGTTCCGACGGGTTTTGGACAGTATCTCATGGTCAACAAGGTGGTCTGGCCCTCAGCCATTGCGCTCAGCACCGGTGTCGTGGTTCTTGTGACCCTGATGCCACTTGCGGTGGCGCGGTTCGATGTCCTGGGGGCGATGCTGGCGGCGATGGTCGCCTGGAGTGTGCGTGCCGCGATTATGATCACTCTTTCGCTGCGGCTTGCCCCGCAGAAAGCGCCTTGAACCGGTCTCTGACCCGCTGCGCTGCCGACCCGCCGGCATGTCCGCGAATATGGCGACCCCTCCAGGACTCGAACCCGGAACCTGCTGATTAGAAGTCAGCTGCTCTATCCAGTTGAGCTAAGGGGCCGTTGCACTCTGTTTGAACCGGAGGCGCCGTGGCGGTCAACCCATCACATCAGTGGGTCCAGGCGCCACGGCGATTGTGGGCAAAGTTGTCGCCATATCCCCCGGGGCGGATTCTGTGCTTGCGGGTCTTCGGCTGTTGAACCCGAAAACCAATCCCGTGCTTGCGCGCATAGGCCTTTGCAGCCTCGGCACTGTCGAACTTCAGCTGTACCTGCGTTTGCGTGTCAGACGACCCGGTCCAGCCCATCAACGGATCCTGGACCCGCGCAGAGGACGGCACAAACTCCAGCACCCAGTCGTCTGTTTTTGCGGTGCCCGATTGCATCGCCGTTTTCGCGGGTTTGTAGATACGCGCCAGCACGTAAACCTCCGATCTTGACCAACGGTTCCAGTCTAGAGCCGAGCCCCGGACAGAAACAATACTGGAGAGACGTGAATTTTACGGAAAGTGAGCAAGGTGAAGTAGACCAACCGGATGCGGGGGAGTGAGGGGTGGGTGGGGTGGGTGTCCACACCCGACTGGTCTACTTAGTGCTGCTTGCAGGACTGTTGTAGACCTTTGGATCGTGGTTAAGCAACACCTAAATACCTAAAAAGTTGTTTTTTATTTTTAGACTACAACCTTAGGTTTTAACTGAATATTAACCTTGAACTTGCAGGGGCGCTCCTCAAATCTAGAGCTGAGGAGATCCAAAATGACCGCAAGCTCTGCCCCCGCCAGCTCCGCCCACTTGCCAACCGCGGACCGCGTCCGCGACAAGCTGGACGGTGGTCGGCGTATCGTCATGAAAACCGACTTCGATCCCGCCGGCGACCAGCCGACTGCGATTGCTGAACTGGCCGAAGGCATCACGGAGGGTGAGCAGAATCAGGTTCTGCTGGGCGCCACCGGAACCGGTAAAACCTTTACGATGGCCAAGATCATCGAACAGACACAGCGACCGGCGATCATACTCGCGCCCAACAAGACACTCGCGGCGCAGCTCTACGGGGAGTTCAAGGGGTTTTTCCCCGAGAATGCGGTCGAGTATTTTGTGAGCTACTACGATTACTATCAGCCCGAGGCCTATGTGCCCCGGTCTGATACCTACATCGAAAAGGAGTCCCAGATTAACGAGCAGATCGATCGGATGCGCCACTCGGCCACCCGGGCTCTGTTGGAGCGCGACGATGTCATCATCGTCGCTTCGGTCTCTTGTATCTATGGCATCGGCTCGGTCGAAACCTATGGCGCGATGACCCAGGACCTGGTCGTTGGCCGGGACTATGACCAGCGCAAGGTGATGGCGGACCTGATCGCCCAGCAGTACCGGCGCAATGATCAAGCCTTTCAACGGGGCAGTTTTCGCGTACGGGGCGACAGCCTGGAGATCTGGCCGGCACACCTTGAGGATCGGGCCTGGCGGCTGAGCTTTTTTGGCGAGGAGTTGGAGAGCCTGACCGAGTTCGACCCGTTGACCGGGCAAAAGACAGATACCCTGGAAAAAACCCGGGTCTACGCAAATTCCCATTACGTTACACCACGACCGACGATGCAGCAGGCGATCAAGGGCATCAAGGCCGAGCTCGCGGTGCGGCTGGAGCAACTGGTCAAGGATGGCATGCTGCTTGAGGCTCAACGGCTGGAACAGCGCACGAATTTCGACCTCGAGATGCTGGAGGCCACCGGCGTCTGCAACGGGATCGAGAACTACTCGCGGTATCTGACCGGGCGGGCGCCCGGTGAGCCACCGCCCACCCTGTTCGAATACATCCCCGACAACGCAATCGTGTTCGCCGACGAATGCCATGTGAGCGTTCCGCAAATCGGCGGCATGTACAAGGGTGACTACCGGCGCAAGTTTACCCTGGCCGAGCATGGCTTCCGCTTGCCCTCCTGCATGGACAACCGTCCCCTGAAGTTCGAGGAGTGGGACGCGATGCGCCCGCAGTCCGTCTTCGTCTCAGCCACCCCCGCGGCATGGGAACTCGAGCAATCGGGCGGTGTGTTTGCCGAGCAGGTGATCCGTCCCACCGGGTTGCTTGATCCACCGGTCGAGATCAGGCCCGTGGAGACCCAGGTCGATGACCTGCTGGATGAGATCCGTCAGGTGGCGCAGGCGGGGTCGCGCGTGCTTTGCACTGTCCTGACCAAACGGATGGCAGAGGATCTGACCGAATACCTGCACGAGCAGGGCATTCGCGTGCGCTATATGCACTCGGACATCGACACGCTTGAACGGATCGAGATCCTGCGGGACCTGCGGCTTGGCGCGTTCGATGTACTGGTAGGCATCAACCTTCTGCGCGAGGGACTGGACATTCCCGAATGCGGTCTTGTCGCGATTCTGGATGCAGACAAGGAGGGGTTTCTGCGCTCTGAAACATCTCTTGTTCAGACCATCGGCCGCGCCGCACGCAATGCCGATGGAAAGGTGATCATGTATGCGGACCGAACCACCGGATCCATGGAACGCGCGATCCGCGAAACCAACCGGCGGCGCGAGAAACAGCGGGCGTACAACGAAGCGCACGGCATCACCCCCGAAACGGTCAAAAAGAACGTCGAGGATGTGCTGGCCGGGCTGTATCAGGGCGATGTGGACATGAACCGTGTCACCGCCACGGTCGAAAAACCCCTTGTTGGCGCAAATCTGCAGGCGCATTTGGATGCGCTCCGCAAGGATATGATGACGGCGGCCGAGAATCTGGAATTCGAAGAAGCCGCCCGACTGCGGGACGAGGTCAAACGGCTGGAATCCGTTGATCTGCTGGTTGCGGACGATCCCATGGCCCGCCAGTCGGCGGTGGAGCAAGCGGTGGAGGTCGCACAAAAGGCAGAGGGGCGCAGCACCGCCGGTCGGGCCGGCATGCGCGGCGGCAACGTCAAACGCCGCCGCAGATAGGGCGCGGTCGCTGCCCCACCCGGTCCCCTAGCCGAACAGCTCTTCGAGGACAGCTGCGATGTCGATCCGTTTACCCCTGGCGAAGTCGGGGGCGTAAGATGGTTTTTTGACCGGGTATTCAGTCGCCGTTCCGTCGTTCGACCATTTACCGTCAAAGAACAGATCACGCTCCTTGGCGCGGCGTTTTGCGATCTCTGGCGGTTTGGACCAGTTCATGATTGTTGCCCGCGCCTTTGCGATATTGCCGGCCTTGAACTCTTTGACCCATGTCGCACGACCAATTCCACCGGTGTTGTAATGAAACGAAACGGCAGCGCCGAATTGCGCCTCGGAGAGCGGATGGCCCCGAAAGGCCGCCTCGACCGGCGGTACATACTTTTGCCGTAGCAGCCACTCGAACACTTCGAAACATCGCTTAAGGGATTGAGGATTATCCACATACCTCGGATATACTTTATGTCCCGACGCCGACGTTACGCCGATGCCCCAAGTCCAGATCCCCACACTGTCCTTATAGGCCTCGCGCACCAGCCCTTCGTGTGCGATCAGCTCTGCAGCCACTTTGGCCGTTACTTTATTCGACATAGTATCCTTCCCCATTTACACATAATATAGCTAACACGGATCGCTTCCAACTGTACGAATTCTGTGGTGGAGTGTGGGATTCATTACACTACCGTTGCCGAAATTCGGCTTTCCGTCCCGCCGTCGAAGCGCTATGCCGCCTGTATGAAAAATCCCGTTCGCCCGGCAGACGATGAAGCGCGGCAACTTGGCAGCAGGTTGCTGGCAGAGGCGGGTTCAGCAGCGCTGGCGGTAACCGATCCCGCCACTGGTACACCGAACGTCAGCCGCGTCGCGTTGCAATGCGTCGATGGCGAACTGCTGTCGCTGGTCTCCGATCTTTCGGCGCATACTCCGGCCCTGCGAGCCCATCCGCTTGTGGCCCTTTTGGTGGGGGAACCTGGCCCCAAGGGGGACCCGCTGACGTATCCCCGCATGACACTCCGCGCCCGCGCCAGGTTCCTGGATCGTGCCGAGGCCGGATTTGAGGCCAGGCGGACAGCCTATCTCGACCAGCAGCCCAAAGCCAAATTATACGCAGATTTTGCGGATTTTCACTTTCTGCGGTTTGAGCCGTTAGAGATCGCGTTAAACGGTGGTTTCGGGAAAGCCTACCGGCTCACGCCGCAGGACCTAAAGCTCACCAGCCCAGAGTCCCGGGACCGCCCTTGACGATACCGGTCAGGTTTGACGTCACCCAGCCGCCGTAAAAATCGCCCGGTTGTGCGGTCACCGCATAGGCCCCGACCCAGGCCGCGCTCATCGCTCCGGGGTAGAAAGCAACATGATCCTCAATCTGAGTAAAACCTGCCGTGGCCATTGGGTAAGTCCAGGCGCCGCGTGGCGCGATGGTTTGTTCAGCCAACACATCGAAGTAGGCCGCCCGTCCCTTCCACTCGCAGTGGCTGGACCCAGGCGCCGGGCGCAAGGCACCGGGCAAGATATCCTGTGTCGGAATGTAGTAGGTCGGCGCATGATGTGTTTCGAGAACACGCCATGCGTCTGTGGAGTTGGCAATCTCGGTCCCCGCCAGCAGAACACGCAATCGCTGTGGCACGCGTTCAACGGCGGGCGGGCGGGGATAATCCTGAACGTTTTCGGTCCTCAGATCTGTCATGAGCCTTACATAGGGGCAGGCGCCCCTGGGTCCAGGGACGCCTGCGATCGCGCCGGGTCATCCGGCGGGGGCGTCAGACCGGGCGGTCTGCGCGGATCTTGAGTTGCACTGTGCCACGCACCGGCGTTGAGAACGTCACGTCAACGCCCTGGCCGTTGGCGCCAACAGCGGGGTTAACATAGGGCGTCTCAAAAACGGTGGTGCCCGAACTGTTCAGAAGCGGCCCATGTGCCGTAACCCCATCCACACCAAGGGCATGACAGCCCAGCGGCATCTGATCCGAGGCGTCGGCGGACCAGGTAGTGCTCACCGAGCTGCGATTAACCTCCAACAGCGCGGGCGAGGCCGTCGAGGTCCGAACAGAGCCGTAGGAATTCCCTTCCCAGACCAGGTTGATGGTTTCCGAATAGTCGAAATTGCCCAGCGACGTGTCCACGCCATCGACGCGATCAATCGTGGAACCCCCAAACAATTGAAAGGTATTGCCGATCACGTTGATCCCCTCCAACCGGTGGTTGGTCCCGATGGGGGACCATACGATGAATTCGAACCAGTCCGGCACTTGCGTGGCAGTAAAGACGTTGCCGACAATCGAGACCCGGCCAAACCCCTGGTTCGAATTGTTAGCAGCGTCTGATGCATGCTCGTTGGTAAATTCGATGAACTGGGTGTCGATGTAATTTCCGCTGATCGTGGTCTTGGAGCGGCGGTCGGTCAGTATCAAGCCTGCCGTCCGCTCACCGGGGTCGGCTGGATCCAGCTGCCAGAAGTGGTTCCCCAGCACGATGTTCCCGTTTCCGGCAATAACGCCAAAGTGCTTGAAGTTGATACACCGGTTGTGGCGGATCTTGGCGTCGTTCTTGTTCACGTTGAAAGCGACCGTCTTGCGATCCTGCACAAGTTCGCCAGCATCCGAGGCCAGAAATTCGCACTGGTCGATTGTGATCCCCTGACAGGCGTCACCGGGGGAGGTGATGGCGCGCAGTCCGGTCTGGGTAAACCAGCAATTCCGGATCATCCACCAGATACCGTCATCCGGAAGCAACACGCCGCTGGCCACGCGATCACCGTCGAACTGCACAGCGTCAAGGGCAAAGGAAGACACACGCTCGAAGCCCGAGAAATCCAGCATGTATTTGAAACGGCTGAACGTATAGGACTGGCTTGTTGTGGCGCGGTTCAGCGGCTGGCTGAGGGTAATCTCCTCGCTGCCCGCATCCACCTGGCGCACATACACCTCGCGCCCGACACCAAATCCCTCGACGAGTGAGCCGACCGCGATGGTCCCGATGTTCTGGACATTTTTCAATGTCAGCGGATCAGACGGGGAGTATGTGGCAGTTGCAGTGACCACGTCCGTGTCCCAAACACTCGACCCATCGGCCTTCAGGTAGCCGTTGCTCAGCACTCGCCGGTCCGTCATCGAGGTGACATTGCCGACAACCTCCGCCACATCGATGGGTTCGGCCAGATCGACTTGCCGTCCACCCAGGTCAAAGGTGTTGTGGTCGGCAAAGTTAAACAGCGCCTGAAGCCCTTTCTTCAGCCCCGCCGTTTCGCTTCCGAACGCTTCGGCATAGGTCGGCAGGTCAAAGTTTGACCGCAAGACCAACCGTCGTTCCTCGGGCTGCGTGATTGTGCCTTCCAGCCGAACCGGGGACAGCATGGTCACATTCTTGTCCAGCAGATAGGTCCCCGCCGGCACGACCACGGTCCGCCCGGCCGCTACGGCATCCGCAGTTTCAAAGGCCTCCGAATCGTCCGTTACCCCGTCTCCGATCGCGCCATAGTCGACGACATCGACCCAATCCATCAGCTTGCGGTGGAAGATTGATGTCTTGTCCTCAACCGTAATCGATTCAACCCGCACAACGGCGCCGATGTCACCGGTTACGTCGATCCCGACATGGGCATAGACTGGCTTGGTACCCCAAACCAGATCAACGCCAGTGCGGGCACCCGAGCCGATGATCGCCTTGATCGTGAAGACCTTGTTGAATGTGTCCAACAGTGTGAGTGTGCTGGTCTTATCGACAGCGGTCACAACGTCGCCGTTTGCGTCGCCCGCGAATGCCGAGATGCGCACCTGCGGGATCCCGGTGGTCACGCTGACCAGTTTGACCCGGGCCGACACCTCGATATAGCAGCCGGGAAGAATGGGCGTTTCACCCATGTACCGCAGGCGCTGCGGGCTTTCGGCCGTGAACAGCTCCAGACAGTCTCCAAAATCCGGATCGCTTGCCACCAGCGTTCCCGCCGGATTGGTCTGATAAGTAACAGTACCGGGTGTTCCGTCTTCGCTGGACCAGACCGACAGTCCGTCAACGAAATCCGGCGGCATCAGATCCAGTCCTTCGGTAATAGCCTTGTTCATAACTGTCGGTCCTCTTTTCGAATACAGCGCCCGGCCCAGCACAGGCCCGTGGTGGGCCGCGCCGCGGCTTGGCAAAAAAACCAGTTTCTCGTGGGTAAAACGGCGGATGACATGAACTGTCTCCGCTTCGTGCTAACCCCTACCGTTTTTCGATGAATATTTGGTAAATATTAGTGAACTGCAGTGGCCTCGACCTTGCGGTTTGGCCGGGCTATACATGAACTATCGGACGAATGAGCACGTTCGGCGGCACCGATACAGCTATTCGGGGGTGATATAAATATGGCACAGGGCAACAAAGCGATAGCCATGGGTCTTGCAATTGCGCTGGTCGGATCAACCGGACCCGGGTTGGCCGAAGAACCCTATTTCACGCTACCGCCGCAGGCTAAACCGGCGCACCTTAATGAGCATCTGGGTGAGTGCTTCCCCTCGCTCAGCGCGTCTGCGCCCGCACACCACAAAGTTGTCGCCGGACTGCGTGTTGCGGACAAAGGTACTGCAGCAGGCGTACTGCAAATGCTCGAACCCGAGCCAGGCACAGCCTCAGTCGCGCAGATGCGCCAATTTCTAAGGATGGACGCGGCCGTTACAGCATGCTTGCCCCTGCCGGTTGAAGGCCCTGCAACCGTGCGTCTAACAGCGGCAGGCAACACGCTGACAGGCCTGGTGGATGACGCCGCATTGGAGGTTCCCGCAAACACTGCACTGGTGTCAAAAGCAGAACCATCCGCTAAGGAAATCCGCGAACAGGACCTGGCCGCGGCCAAATCCATAGATCCGATCTCTGAGGAAAGTCCCAAGGAACCGGAACCACAATTTGCCATACCGGCGGATGTTGCACTGGAGCAAGACGAGGTCGCCCTCGCCCTTCCTCGCCTAAAGCGGGCTGAACTGCAGACACGGCTTAAGCTTGCGGGCCACAATCCCGGCGGTGCGGATGGTATCTTCGGCCCCCGGACGCGCGCCGCGCTGGAAAGCTGGCAGGAGGCCGAGGGCGTGCCCGTTTCGGGATACTTCAATCAGTCTCAGATCGACACGCTGGAGACCGAGACGGCGGAGGCCTTTGACGCGCTGCCGCCGGTGCAGATCGCCGCGCGGAGAACCTATTATCGGGACCGGGATGGATGCCTGCGCACGGGCCGGGGCCGCATTGTACCGAACCGGGGTCCCATCTGCGATTTCAAGCGCCTGTTCAACCTGCGTTGATCAGGCACCCAGCGCGCCGGGGCGCTTGAATTGCACGCCGTTGATCTCCCACCCGTCTGAAGTCTGGATCATTTCATACTCCAGAAGATGCAATTGCCCGGCCTGGTCTGTGATCAAGACGTTCTGGTACAGGACCCCGCCCCGTTCGGTAAGGGCAGTATACTCGACCCCAGCGGGCCGCCAGACCATTGGATAGCCTTGCCGGACCATCTGGCCAAAACGTTCGGACGAGCCAAATATTCCTTGGATCATCGGACTAGCAAAGGTGAACGCGGTTTCAAAGTCATCCGACTGAAATGCGTTTATCTGGCTTTGGATAACACTCTGGATCTGGTCACCGGCACTTTGCGCAAGTGCCTGAACCGCCATGAACACCGAAACAATCGCCGCTAGCAGAACCCGCATTTTCGCCCCTTTGAACTGTTTCTCGTAAGAGTATACGCGAAACACAGCAAACCGGTTTACCGCTCATTTGGGCTTAAGGGTCAGCACATAGTCCATGGCCCGGCGCAAATACGTATGAAGCGCCTCAGGATCAGCCGCAATGCTCTCCGGCAGTGTCACATATCCCCGCATAACACTGCCGTATTGCATCACCGGTGCATCGCCGAACTCGGCGGCAAACTCTGCCTTGGCCTCGGGTGACAAGCGCACGCACAGGGCGCTTTCTTCGTCGAGGAAGCTGAACATATGCCCGTTCACAGCAGTATACGGGTTTGCCTTGCCTTTGCGTTTGATCCCGTCCAGACGGGCAACCGCGTTTTCATACCGCGCCAGACGCTCGGGATATATGGTTCTCGGCATGAGCCCCTGCCCCCTCTATTCGGTCAAAGCGCCTGCCAGTGCACGATCAATCAGGCCAACCGTCCGATCAACCCCGTAGAGCGCCACAAATCCGCCGAAGCGCGGCCCCTGACTGGTCCCCAACAGCACTTCATAGATGGCCGTAAACCACAGGCGCAGCGGTTCGAACCCATGCGCCTTGCCCACCGCAAAAATCGCTGACTGCAGCGTTTCTGCGTCTGTCACCCCGGACCAGTTCGCCAGTTGATCGCGCAAGTCGGCAAGGGCGGCCCGCTCGCGATCATCAGGCGCGCGATAGACCTTTGCCGGTTTCACAAAATCCTGGAAATAGCGGACGGCATAGCCGGCCGCCGCGTCCAGCCCCGGATGCGTCTCGGGCGCCGCATCGGCATACTTGCGAATGAACCCCCACAGCGTCTCCTTATCCTCGGCGTTCGAGACGGACGCGATGTTCAGAAGCATCGAGAACGAAACTTCCATATCGCTGGCGGGCACATTATGCCCGTGGATATGCAACACCGGGTTGTTGAGCCGTGCCACCGGATCCTGTGCGGCATAGGCCCGCAACTGCTGATGATATTCGTCCACCGCTTTGGGGATCACGTCGAAGTGCAGCCGCTTTGCGGTCCGCGGCTTTTGATACATGAAGTAGCTCAGCGACTCAGGCGAGGCATAGGTCAACCACTCGTCGATTGAGATCCCGTTGCCCTTGGACTTGCTGATTTTCTCGCCGTTTTCATCCAAAAACAGCTCAAACACATAGTGGTCCGGCGCCCGTCCTCCCAGGATGCGGCAAATTTTGTCATAGATCACCGCATTTGTGGAATGGTCCTTTCCGAACATCTCAAAATCCACGTCAAGCGCGGCAAAACGCGCACCAAAATCGGGTTTCCACTGCAGCTTCACATTGCCACCGGTCACTGAAACCGTTGTTTCGGTGCCATCCTCATCATCGAACGTAACCGTGCCGTCTGCTGCATTCACCTCCTTCATCGGAACGTACAGCACTCTGCCCGTGGTCGGCGAGATTGGCAGGAAGCAACTGTAGCTCTGACGCCGTTCCTCGCGGAGGGACGACAGCATCACCTCCATGATCGCATCATAGCGCTCAACCGCGCGTAACAGCACCGGATCGAATTTTCCGCTGCGGTAATACTCTGTCGCGCTGATGAAATCGTACTCGAACCCAAACCCATCCAGAAACCGGCGGAGCATCGCGTTGTTATGCGCGCCAAAGCTCTCGTGCGCCCCGAACGGGTCCGGCACGTCCGATAAGGGGCGCTGCAGATTTTGCTGCATGAGATCCTGTTGAGGCACATTTTCCGGCACCTTGCGCATGCCGTCCATATCGTCCGAAAAACACACCAGACGTGTTGGAATATCACTGAGCAGTTCGAACGCGCGTCGCACCATCGTGGTCCGAGACACTTCGCCAAAGGTACCGATATGGGGCAAACCGCTTGGCCCGTAGCCGGTTTCAAACAGCACATACCCCTTTTCCGGCGGTGAGGACTCGACACGTTTGAGCAGCTTGCGCGCCTCTTCGAACGGCCAGGCCTTCGACGTCAGTGCAAGTTCGCGCAGCACGGTGCTCATCGGTTCTATCCCTAACGGTCTGTTAAGCGGCAGCATCTACGGCGGTCCGCCCGTGTGGTCAACAGCTGCCGCTTGCCGGGGCTTTTGGCCTCTTGTTGTGCATAGGTACAGACCGTATATGCCTATGGCCATATGCAGTCCGAAAGTCCGACTATGACAGATGCCGACCTTGTCCCCCCGTCCCTCAGCCCGCAAGACGCGCTTGTCGCGCTGATGATTACAACATCCGCTTCGGACGAAAAAGTGACCGGGCCAGAGCTGCTTTGGATCATGCGCATCGTCGAGAGCCTTCCGATTTTTGAAGCCTATGATCGCGAGCGGATCACATCCGTTTCACGCATAATCTTCGATCTTCTCGAAGAGGAGGACGGGCTGGACGCGATCTTCGGATTGGCACGTGGCGCTTTGCCGGAAAGCCTGTTTGAGACCGCTTATGCCTTGGCGTGCGATGTAGTGGCTGCGGACGGAAAGGCGGCGGGCGCAGAGTTGCGCCTGTTAGAGGAGATCCGGCACGAACTCAACATCGATCGGCTACATGCCGCCGCGATTGAACGCGGTGCGCGGGCCCGGTTTGCGCATCCCGGGGCACACGGCATCGAGGGCTGAGTAAAGGACCAGGACCAAACCTACCCATAAAGCTTGATCCAACGCCGCAGTAACGCCTGTTCCTGGCGGCGGGCGACATTTCGGAATCGGCGCGCTCCGCGCGGTACTTCGGCCGCACTGTTCAAACCGGCGCGGGCCTTCAGGTCGGACGCGAAAATGGCGAATGCCATGCGGCGACCGTTCGGCGTGTTCAAATACCCCGCCAGCGCACGTGTAAAGTTCAATGTGCCGGTCTTAGCGACCAGCTTCGTTTTGCCGACATCGACCCGGTTTCCGTTCTGATCCAGCACGGTAACCGGTTTCATGATTTCGGCCAGCGGACCAGCGGACGCATGGTCCAGAAGTTGTACCATTTCGTCCGAACTTATTCTGGTCGTGTCGGTTAACCCGGAATGGTTCCTGAATACGACGCGACCCAAACCGTAGCGGCGCCGCGCCCATTGGGTCATGGCCGCCCCAGACTCCGCGATCGTTGCCGGGGACCCGCCCATGGCCTGATGCGCCCTGAGGCCCATGACCTCAGCCGTCAAATTGGTAGAGTAGCGCATCATCGCGCGCAGCATCGGACGGCAGGCAGCACTTTGTACCTCTGCCACCACGGTCAGGCCCGCGGGCATCCTTTGGGCCTGTCGCAAATCGGGAAGACGCACATTCAGCCCCGCCGCTATGGTTCGAAACACCTCGGCCGCATAGAGGTCGGGTGCCCGCACCGGCAGCCACCGCGCTCCACCCTTACCCAGGGCCTGGCGCGAAACGGTCCACAGATCGCGACCCTCAGCCTGCGCATAGGCAAAGACGGGACTTTGACGATCGGCGACCCGGACCTCGACACCGCGCACAGCGGGATCATGAGACTTCGACCGCGCCGTAGTGGCAAAGCTGAACTGGCCGTTGCCGATTGCTTTCCACTCAAAGTGAACCCGGTTGAAATTCAGGTTCATCCCGGAAATCGCCGGGTTGTAGCCAGCGTGCTCGGGCTGGCCGGGATCGATGTTGCGATGAAACGGCAGCGCAGACCCCAGAACATAGGCACTGCCAGTCACCCCAAAAATACCCGCACCCGCAACCTGCCGGGCCAGTTCGGCCAGACCGTCGGTATCCAGATGCGGATCGCCCCCGCCGATCAGATACAGGTCCCCCTGCACACGACCGTCGTGCACAGGACCGGCTGCAGCGACCACGGTGCTGTAGCGATAGTCCAGCCCCAGGGCATCAATGGCATACAGCGTGGTGATCGCCTTGGTGGCCGAGGCCGGTGGAAGCGGCAGGCCGGGCTGATGCTCTTCCAACACCCGGCCGTTGCCAAGGTCGCGCAAGCTAAAGCCCGTCACCGAAGAAAGGCCGCTGTCCCCCAGCACGGAAGCGGCACTGGGCGGTGCGGAGCCAAGTGCAAAATCCGCCGGACGCAGCCGCGGACGCAGACTGGCCGCTGAGGACGCTGTTGAAACACTGGCCAGCAGGCCGGACATCAATGCACGACGGGAAAGCGACATTCCGTTCGATCCTCGTGACACCCCGTCGGGAAACTATGCAACGACAATGGCGCGCCCGCAAGCAACCAGTTACCGGATCCACCGCCCCGATGCTCTGATCTCGGTTGAAGACGCCTCCACCATCGGTCCGCTTAGAAGTGTCCAGATCGGGGCGTTTCTAAGCGGCAGAGCGGCGGCGGCCTCTCTGGGCAGCCGATACTGCGCATAGATTTGCGCCGTGGGCGAAAGACCCGCCGCCAACTGGTTGTCCGGGCGGCTCAGCACGCCAATGGGCACCGTCGCCACGATGTCCCGCCACCGCTCCCATCGGTGAAACCCGGTAAGATTGTCCGCACCCATCAGCCAGACGAAGCGCACACCCGGATAGATGGCACGCATCACACCCAGGGTCTCGGCCGTGAAACGGGTGCCCAACTGGCTCTCAAGATCCGTGATGCGAACCCTGGGGTGCCGGATCAACGCCCGCGCGGCCGCAAGACGCCGTGCCATCGCCGCCGGAGGATCCACCTTTAACGGGTTCCCTGGCGAGACAAGCCACCAGACCTGATCAAGATGGAAACGGCGGAGCGCCCGCCGCGTGATATGGGCATGCCCGGCGTGCGGCGGGTCAAAAGAACCGCCAAGCAAACCAACACGCAGGCCGGGAGAGGCCGGAGGAAACCCCTGATACACG
This sequence comes from Pseudomonadota bacterium, assembly GCA_039190275.1. Taxonomy (GTDB): domain Bacteria; phylum Pseudomonadota; class Alphaproteobacteria; order Rhodobacterales; family Rhodobacteraceae; genus Halovulum. The sequence goes on from JBCCYF010000077.1 coordinate 20,822, forward strand.
TGCCTGTCGCCCCTGTTTTACTGCTCCGCCCAAGTGAAGCGAAGCCATCGTCGGTGTCAATCCGCCTAGATTCGGTAACTTTTTCTTCGCACACGTGCCTTATTCATACCAAAGGGTAAGCTGTCACCGCTACGTGAAGGGGAATCAGTACATGACGTTCAGTATGCTTGCGACTCTGACATTGTTTTTGGCCGCCACAGGTTTTGCAGTGGCAAAGCTGGTGAGCCAGCCAAAGGCCCAGCCGGTACGGCGCAATACCAGGGACCGAGGGCACCGCTGACCTCACCTTCGACCACCAAAG
>JBCCYF010000078.1:0-20797 GCA_039190275.1 Pseudomonadota bacterium
CTAAGGGGGCCATCGGTCACCTGTTGTCCGGCAGGACACATACGAACCGCCTTACGGCCGCCATCCGGTGTACATTGGATGATCAGCGCTTAGTGGAAGCGAAACCGGCAGGCTGGACCGCGCCGAGGCATAGGCTGCTGTCACAAACTCCAGCGATCGGCGGGCGTCGTCCAAGGTCACCACAGGGCTGTTCTCTCCGGCAAGCGCCTTGGCCAAGGCGGCGAACAAGCCTGCATAACCTACTGGCGGGGGTACGACATGCGACAGAACCGCATCGATCTGGGCCTGGGTGCGCGGCGCGCGGGCGGTAAACCGCCAGGGTTGTGCGGCGGGCGCATAGGGCGCGTGATCTGACTCGACGGTGAACCCCTGAAACATGAGGCGCATCCTGCTGCTCTCGACCGCGGCACCAAGCGTCACTGATGAGGTGACCAATGCGCCGTTTTCCATGCGCAACGTCAGCGCCGCGCAATCCTCGACTTCAATGTCGTTGACCCGGGTGGCAAGCTCGGCATAGACCCGCGCAACCGGACCCAACACCCCCTGCACCAGATCATGAATGTGGATGGCATGGGTCAGAATGGCGCCGCCCTCCTCTCCTGCCCAGGTGCCGCGCCAGGGGATCTGGTAATAATCGGGTGTCCTGTTCCAGTGCGTCTCCAGGCTTCCCGCGTAACAGGGTCCGGCAAGGCCGGCATCGATCAGAGCCCGCAGTTGCGCCATACCCGCGCCATAGCGGTACTGGAACACGGGCAAAAGCGTTCCGCCGGTGCGCGCAACCTGTTCCGCCAGCGCGTCCGCTTCCTTCAGCGATGGGACAAGGGGTTTTTCGCAAACCACGATTTTGCCAGCCGCCAGGGCGTCCATACAGGACTGAAAGTGCAGGTGCGGGGGCAAGCAGATGTCGACCAGATCAATGCCGGTGTCCGTCAGAACGCCAGGAAGGTCGGCTGTATAGGTTGCGCCGGGATACTGGCTGGCCAAAGCACGGCCGCGCGCCGCGTCCAGATCGCAGATCGAGCGTACGGCGTAGTGTTGCGGGAGCGCGGCAAACCCGGTGAGGTGCTGTGCCCCGATCCCGGCGCCGACAATGCAGACGTTCAGCGTCATCCTTCGGCCCGCATTTGGGCATGGATCGCAAGCTCGGTTACGGCAAAGGTATGGGCCTGCCCGACAGCGGTTTCGCTGCGGTCCTGAACATCCGCGACCAGGCGCGAAAAATAGGGCAGGGGGTGGTCGGCGCAAGCGATCCTTTCGTTACGCGCACCATTGACCAGATAGAGCGTGTCGGTGACATGCGGCTGACCGACGTCGGTGTATTTACGCAGCTCGATCTGGCCTTCGGTGCCCAGCAAGAACAGCCGGCCGTCACCCCAGGTGGGCAATCCATCCGGGGTGAACCAGTCCACACGGATGTAGCCATGGCCCGCTGCAGAGCTCAGCACGACCTCGCCAAAGTCCTGAAAGCCGGGCTGTTCGGGCATGGTTGTGTTTTCGACATGGGCATGGTGGATCTGCGCAGTGGAGGATCCCGTGAAGTGCAGGAACTGGTCGATCTGGTGGCTGCCGATATCACATAGGATCCCGCCATATCGCGCGCGTTGGAAAAACCAGTCAGGCCGGGTTCTGAGGTTCTGCTTGTGCGGGCCCAGGCCCACGGTCTGCACGACCCGGCCGATCGCGCCCTGGCGCACCAGATCTTCAGCCTTGGCGACTGCAGGCACCTGGAACCGTTCCGAGAAATTCACCGTCCAGATCCGGCCTGTTCGGGCCTGGACGTCGCGTACGCGGGTGAGCTGGTCCAGCGTCGTGCAGCCGGGTTTGTCCACCATTACATCCTTGCCGGCCTCCATCGCCTCAACAGCCAGGTCCGCGCGGTCCGCCGGAACGGCGGCGATCAAAACCATGGCGACGGACGGATCCTCAAGAATGCGGCGGCGATCGGCGACCCGTTTGATCCCGGGAAACACGTTCCCGAATTTGGTTTCGGTGACGGCGGGGCCATCAGACCACCAGTGCGCGCAGCTGCACCCCTGGTCCTGCATCCGGCCAAGCATGCCGAAGATATGGCCGTGATCGATCCCGATAACGCCCAGTTTCAAAGCCATATCATGTATCCTTCACGGCAACAGTGGTGCCGGTGTCACCGGCGCGTTCCAAAGCCTCGATCAGTCGATGGACCGCAAGTGCAGAGCGCCCGGGCACAAGCGGTGGGCGCAAGTCGCGCAGGCCGTCGGCAAAATCCTCGATCACGGCGCGGTGCCAGTCACTGGTAAAGGCCATCGGATCCGCCCCTGCGCCCGAGGCGGCGGACTGACCGAATGTCTGACTGCTGCCGTCCTGCCGGTCGATCTGCACCAGACCGGCCCCGAGATGTGCCGAGCCGTGCTGGCAGTGCAGCGTGATGGTCTCGCCCCGGCCCGGGAAACTGGCGGTCGTGGCAAACAGCTGACCGATGGCCCCGTTTGCGAACCGAAGACCGGCGCAGGTGAAATCCTCGGCCTCCATGCGGTGAAAACCCGTGGTGGCGGTCATCGCCGAAACCTCGGTCACCGGGCCGGTCAGGGTCAGCATCAGATCGAGCGTGTGGATCGCCTGATTGATCAGGACGCCACCCCCGTCGCGGTCATAGCTGCCCCGGCCCGGCGCATCATAGTAGCTTTGGGGCCGCCACCAGGGAATGTTCACCTCGGCCATGTGCAAGGCGCCAAGTTGCGCAACCTCCCGCCTCAGGTCCGTCAGGATCGGACGGGCACGGTGCTGCAGAACAATCCCCAGCGGGACCTGCGCGCGCTCGCAGTCGGTGACCAGCGCCGTGGCCGCCGCAAGGGTCCGTTCAACGGGTTTCTCCATCAGAATGGGCTTGCCCGCCGCCACAAGCTGGGCCGTGATTTCGGCCCGTGCATTTGGGGGGGTGCACAGGATGACAAAGTCCGTTTTGGGGTCTTGGGCGATTGTCGCGACAGTATCCGCAGCTATGGCATCCAGTTCGGGATACGCATGGACAAAGGCGTCCCGGGTTTCAGGTCGGCGCGCATAAACCAGGCCAAGCGAAACCCGATTGGAATTGGAGATTGCGCTGGCATAGGTGCGCGACACCATACCCAGACCAATTAACGCCGCACGCATCATGGGTCCCACACCAGCGCGCTATCGCCCGCACCGCCAAAAACATGATACGCCGCCGGATCGAAACGAACCCCGAGCCTTTGACCGCGGGTGAGCGGTATTTGTTGAGCCAGCTGGACCGTCAGGGTCTCGCCATTCGGAAACGCCGTGTAAATGTATGTGATGGCACCCAGTTGCTCGAAATTCTGCACTTCGACATGTGCGTCCCCCTGACCATCCAGGAACACTGCTATGGCTTCGGGGCGGACGCCCAAAGTGACCGGCAGGGACTGATCCCGGACCGGCACAGTAAGGCTCAAACCGCAATCCAGCGCCAATTGCCCGCCCTCAAGGCGGCCCGTCAGAAAGTTCATCTGCGGCGCGCCGATAAACCCTGCGACAAACTTATTTGCGGGATGATTATAGAGCTCCAGCGGTTTGCCAACCTGTTCGATCCGACCGCCCCGCAATACCACGATGCGGTCCGCCATTGTCATCGCCTCGACCTGATCATGGGTCACATAGATCATCGTGTTGCCAAGCTCCGCGTGCAGGTTGGAAATCTCAACCCGCATTTGCAACCGAAGTTCCGCATCCAGATTGGACAGCGGCTCGTCAAACAGAAAAATCAACGGCTCCCGGACGATGGCCCGGCCGATGGCGACCCGCTGCCGCTGACCGCCTGACAATTGGCCGGGCCGACGATCCAGCAGCATCTCAATCTGCAGCAGCTGCGCGGCACTCTCGACCCTTTTGTTGATGTCCGCCCGCGCCATGCGCAGGTTTTCCAGGCCGAAGGACAGATTGGCGCGAACCGACATATGCGGGTACAAGGCGTAGGACTGAAACACCATTGACAGGCCGCGATCCGAGGCGGGCACGTCATTGACGCGTTTGCCTTGCAGCATGATATCGCCGGAGGTCGGCTCATCCAGTCCGGCAATTAACCGCAGCAGAGTGGACTTGCCGCACCCCGAGGGGCCGACGAACACCACGAACTCTCCGTCCGCGATCTCAAGATCGACACCATGTATCACATCCACGGGTCCAAAGGATTTCCGGATATTCCGCAGGGCCAGCGCGTGTGCGGTCATTTCAGCCCCGTCGTTGCGATGCCGGTCGTAATAAAGCGCTGCAACCAGACGAATGCCAGTGTGATCGGGATTAGCGATACCACTGTCATCGCCAGGATGTAGTGAAAGTCGCTGTCGAACTCGCCCGAGAAGGTGGTCAATCCGATCTGCAGTGTATGCGCGCGCGGATCCGAGATCAGAACAATCAGCGGCCAGAGAAAATCGTTCCAGCGCCAAATCACACTGAGGATCGCCAGAACGCTGAGCGCGGGCAACGACAAAGGCAGTACGATCCGCCAGAAAATGCGCCATTCGGTAGCGGCATCCATACGCGCGGCCTCAAGCAGTTCGTCCGGAATGGTCAGCATGTATTGCCTCAGCAGGAACACGCCTGTCGGTGTCGCTGCGGCAGGTATAATGACACCCCAAAGCGAGCCGAAAATGCCGAACGACCAGACAACGAAGAACAGCGATACAAGGATAATCGATGGCGGGATCAGAAGTGTGGCCACAATCAGGACGGTGAAGGTCAGTCGTCCGCGGAACCGGTATTTTGAGAGGGCAAAGGCTGCCATAGCATTGATCAGCAGGGTGATCGCGGTGGCCACAACGGTCACAAAAACCGAGTTGAACAAGTACAGGGCAAAGGTGAAATTGTCCTGTCCGTTCCGCTTCAGGATCGGATCGAGGTAGTTTTCTGTCGCGACCCGAACCTCCTCGGCCGGGGACAGGCTGTTGCGCGGTGCCTGGAAGACCGCCTCGGGTCGGTCCAATGGCGCGACATCGGTGATGCGCCGGGTTGGGCCCGCCTTGAAGACATCCGTCACGCTACCGTCAGGTGCCGTATACTGCCAGACGGACTTGCGCCCCGCGCCAGCGACCTCGGCCTGTACCTGCGCAATCGGCAATACACGGGTGTCGAAACTGTCTATAGCGCGCTCTGGCTTGAGCGAACTGACAAAGGTCCAGAGCACGGGTATCAGGATGATCAGAACGCCCAGTATCAGATAGCCATAGGCCAGAACATCTGCGGCACCGATGCGGCGCGACCCGTCGAAACTGCCACGGGTGCGGGTCAAAAAGGGGATCACGCGCGCCATCGCTAGAGGTCCGACTGGCGGCGTGTCAGCCAGAGCTGAAAGAATGTGAACGCGGCGATCACAACAGCCATCAGAACCGAACCGGCGGCGGCTTCGCCATAGGCCGGGTTCTGGGTTGCGAATGCAGTTTCATAGATGTTCTGAACCACCATGAATGTCTCGCGTCCCGGACCGCCACCGGTCAGCAGCCAGACTTCGTCAAAAACCTGGAAGCTTCGGATCAGGCACAGAACAAGGACCACCGTCAATGTCGGCATGACAAGCGGCAGCGTAATGCGCCAAAAGGCCCGCACCGGGCGGGTACCGTCCATCTTGGCCGCTTCGTAGAGATCGGCGGGAATCGCTTGCAACCCGGCCAGCAGGATCAGCATGTAAAATCCCATGTGGCTCCAGCAGAAAACGAAGACCAGCCAGAAGAAGGGCCAGTTGGTGTTGGGCGTCACCAGCCAATTCACCGGCCGGTAGCGGCCGAAGTCGAAAACCGCATCGAACTGGATGGTGAGCAGCAGTACAATCGCGATCGCGCCATAGACCAGTATGGCCATCCGCGCGATCCCCTGACCACTGGCGGCCAACCAACACAGGCCCAGCCCGAGACCCAGGCCCAGCGGTCCGCTGCCCGAAAACCCGATCAGGCTGAGCGGATTGGCCCAGGCAACGACCAGGGCGAACACAGCCGCAAAGACGCAGGACCACAGCACCGAAAGGCTGTCGCCCGCGCGCAACGCGCGTTCGCTGACCAGCATAAGAACCACTGCGCATAGCACTGTCATCACGATATCGAACCCCGTCAGGCCCGCCATGGCGGTCATCGCCTCGCGTCCGCCGCCGATCACCTCGTTCAACGCGCCTTTGCGGTGCAGAACCCAGTGCCAGATGTTGGCGATGACCACCGGCGACAGCATGACCGGGTAAAAGAACATCGCGCGCCAGAACCCGCGCCCCTTGAGGTTCCTGTTCACCACCAGCGCGGTCGCCAGCGCAACAGCGCAGAGGATGGGGACCTGGATGAACACGAACCAAAGCGTGTTGAACATGCCGGTCCAGAACGTGAACCCCTCGTTCGAGCAGGTGCGCGGTTGAAAGTAGTTTGTGCAGTCAAAGATCCGCCCGTAGTTCGCACCGCCGACCCAGGGGCGGTCGAACAGCGCGATGGAGGGTCCGCCGGTAAAGGATACATAGAAATTCAGGATCATTGGCAGAAAGGTAAAGAAGCCAAAGATCAGCATATTGGGCAGCAAAAGGGCATAGGGAACTCCGCCCCGGCCCCAGAGGGCCTGCGCGGCATCGACCGGTGCGCCCAGCAGATCCATGCCAAACTGTGGTATCTGGGACAGCCGATAGCGCCTGCGCCGCAACAGCCAAAGGCTGCCGCCACCCAGCCATAAGGCGGCGATCACAGCCATACTGATGCCCGCTGGTGTCATCGCCGAAGCTGACCCCGATACTCACACACCGGCCTGTCGGGCGTGCCGCGGGGCAGCGCCCTTGTTGCCCCACGCAACATTGCCGAGACCGTCAGTTATTTGCGTTCTTGGCAATCTCTTCATTCATTTTCGTGATCGCCTCGTCCAGGGACAGCTCGCTGTTCATCGCGGCGGCGAGGTACTCGACCGTAGCATTGAAGATCACAAAGTTATTGGGGTCACCTTGCAGCGCGAAGGCCTGCGGCGTCTGCTCGGCCGCTTGCGCAGCCATGGCGGCGAAGGCGTTAAGACCCGTGTCCACGGCCGGTGAGGCGCCTGCGGCTGCGTAGTCCAGCCCCTCTTTCTGCAACTCGGCATGGGCCGGTATGGCGAATGTGCGGCTGTACCATTCTCTGGCATTTTCCTTGCCTGCCATCCAGGCGACGAATTTGGCCGCGGCCTCGTCATTGTCGCCCTTGAACGCAACCAGCCCCTGACCTCCGGGCATCACGCCACAGCCGTCGGGACCACAGGGGACCGGAACAACGGACCAGTCGAACTTGTCTTCCACGTTATCTTGGACGTTGCTGGTGTTCCAGGATCCGGACATATAGAACGGCACATCCTGGTTGAAGAACATCTCGTTCCCGTTGGCGTATTTGGATCCAGAGACGGCAGGCCAGATATCGGGGGGCATCAACCCCGATGCATGCCAGTCGATCATCAATTGAGAGAATGCTTTGAACCCGTCGTCGAGCATCAAGTTACCCGCAGCATCGAAATAGGCCGCGCCATAGGACATCGCCGGTCCGGCCATCCGGTGCCCCGAGCGGTCCATCACCATTCCCGCATAACTGCCGGTGGCATCCATGACCGTTTGTGTCGCCTCGGCCCAGTCTTCCCAGGTGGCACCCGGTTCGGGCAGATCGACCTCGGCCTCCTCGAACATTGTCAGGTTCACATATGGCCCGGTCACCGTCATCTCGGTGTGGAACGCATGGATCCCGCTGTCCTTGCCGGCGCGATACCATGGTGTGGTGGAACCATAGGCAGCCTCCCATTCCTCGGCATCAACATAAGGTGTCAGATCGGCGTAATAGGGGTTCAGCCCACCCAGATTTGTGACGAACGCCAGATCAGGTCCGGACCCCGCTTCCAGCTGAATCGGCAGTTGCTCGCGGATCACATCATATCCGACCACGTTCAATGTGATGTTCACATCCGGATTCTCGGCTTTGTACCGTTCGGCGAATTCGGCGACGATACCAGCCTTGCCATCGACATCGCTGATCATCAGGTCCAGGTCCGCAGCCGGGGCGGCTGTGGCGCAAGCAAGCACAAAAATCGAGGTTGATCCGGCCATCCTGACGCGCGTGAAAAGCGTGGGTTTCGTGGTCATGTGGTCCTCCAAAGCAGCAGTTTTCCAAAACAGTACTCGGCTCTCCACAGGATACTGCGCAGCCGCGCAGGTGGCGTCAACGGGTTTTCAGCCGATGGTGTTTCAAGCCGGCCCCGGGCGCAAATGCCGTGACAGAAACTGGAGCACGGCATGGCGCATCTTCGGTGTTTCCGCATGACCATGGCCGTCGGCGACGTGAAATGCCAGAGCGTCGGAGGCACCTGCGGCGGCATAGCCAGCCTCAATATCCCGTCGCGCGACCTCAAACGCCTCAGGCGGTGTACTCCAGTCCGCCAGCCCGACGCAGTGCATCGCGGGAACAGGCGCAGCCAACGCGGCCACACACCCGGTGCGCGTCAGCGCGGCAAGGCCGGGCACGGTCATATAGATACCGTGACCATCGTGGGCGTCATGACGGATCAACGTTCCCAAATCGGCGAAACAGCACATGCTGACCGCCGCGGCCACGTCCGGGCGCAGCGCGGCGAGCCACCAGGCCAGTGTCCCGCCCATGGATATTCCCATCACACCGATCCGACCGCTGTCGACATCCGGCTGGCCGCGCAGCCAGTCGAGCGCGGCGCCCTGCTCGGCCAGCATCTGCCCGAACAAGGTCCGCCCCTCCCACAGGCGCGCCTTTGCCGTTGCGCTTTCGGTCTGTCCCGCTCGGGCGCCGAAACAGGGCATCTCAACACAAAGCACGGCATAACCGGCCGCTGACAGTGTCGGCAGATAAGCGCCTTGCAGCGCCGGTCGACCGTCGGTCAATTCACGCGCGCCGATGTCGTAGCGATTTCCATGTGCATGACAGTATAGGATTGCGGGGGCCCGAGCGTATGCAGGTGGCAGGTAAAATGCGGGCACATCCGCACCTGTGGTCATGCGAAAGGACATGCTGTGCAGGGCGCCCGATTTGTGTGTCGACGAGGATACAGCGGCGACCCGGGTCTGAGCGATATCCGGACCCAGCAACTGCTCAATTCGGTGGCGATCAACCATCATTTGCGTCCCCCCGCGCATCATCCTTTGCTTTCAACAGCTACTCAAGTGGCGATCACGTATGGGCAGGTGTTCGCATGGGGTTGTGCCGCCCGGGATTTCTATTGCAGCCGCGCCCCAGGATTGTGAGAGTAAGGCGGCAAGGCCACTTGCGCGCCTTTCAGCCCTCCAGGACATTTGCCCCACTATCTTCAGCGTTGCATTTTCAAAGGGAACGGTATGCATGGGATACTGACGCTCAATGCCGGGTCATCGTCGCTACGCTTCGGCCTGTATCGCGGCGGGGCAGAACCGCAGATGGTGGTCGATGGGCATGTTGATGGGATCGGTCCTGCAGCGCGCCTTACGGTCCTGCGGGGCGAACGGCGAGAGGTGTCCGAGGTTGCGGCGGATACCCCCGGCGCGGCGCTGGATGCTGTTATGATGGCTTTGGAGCCTGACCTTTCTGAGGTCGCCGTAAATGCGGTCGGGCACCGGATCGTGCACGGCGGAACGGAATTCAACGGACCCGTTTTGCTGGAACCTGACACGATAGCAGCGTTAGAAGCCCTTGTCCCCCTGGCGCCCTTGCACCAGCCGCACAACCTGGCCGGGGTCGAGGTTGCGCGGCGGCGGTTTCCCGCAGCGCTTCAGATCGGATGTTTCGACACCTCATTCCACCGCACCCACCCTTGGGTGAACGATACGTTCGCCCTGCCGCGAAAATTCTATGACAGTGGTGTGCGACGCTACGGGTTCCATGGCCTTAGCTATGAATACATCACCGGAGAGATCTCGCGGCTTTATCCCGCGCTGTCCCGGGGCCGCGTGGTGATTGCCCATTTGGGCAACGGGGCGTCCATGTGCGCAGTGAATGGGGGACAAAGTGTTGGGTCCACGATGGGCTTTACGGCCCTGGATGGACTGCCCATGGGAACGCGCTGTGGCCAGGTGGATCCGGGCGTCGTCCTGCATCTTCTGACCCAAGTCGGGATGAGCGCTGAGGAGGTTACACATCTGTTGTATCGCGAAAGTGGCCTTTTGGGCTTGTCAGGCCTTTCCAGTGACATGCGGGTGCTTCTGGCATCCGACGCACCGGAAGCCGCGCAAGCCATTGACTACTATGTGTTCCGGGCCCGACGCGAAATCGGCGCTATGACGGCGGTTCTCGGCGGCATCGACGCGCTGGTGTTCTGCGGCGGCATCGGTGAGAACGCGGCCCCCGTACGACAGCGGATAGTCGACGGGCTCGAGTATCTGGACATCGCCCTCGACCAGGACGCAAACCGGGCCAATGCGCCCGACATAGGCGCTGGAAAGACCCGCGTCATGGTGATGCCGACGGACGAGGAACGAGTGATCGCCCGCGCCGCCCAGATCGCGTTGGACAAAGCGCGGGATCTGGCGGTCTAAAGCGCTTCACGAAATACCCGAAGCACCCTGCATCACCTAACGCATTGAAATCTTTGATTTCAGGCAGCGTTAGGTGATTTGGGTTTTTCGCATGAAGCTTTAGGCCGGCCGGGCGGCTAGGTCTCGGATGATTTGGCCCAGAGATTGATGTCCTCCTCCTGCGCTGCAGCGTCGATTTCGCCCAGTTCCGCATCCGAAAGGTCCAGATTGGAGAGCGCACCGACGCAATCCTCAACCTGCTCCGGCCGGCTGGCACCGATCAGCGCTGTCGTGATGCCATCTCCGCGCAAGGCCCAGGCAATGGCCAGCTGTGCCAGGCTCTGGCCGCGGCGTTTGGCGATGTCGTTGAGTTTTCCGATGCTGTCCAGCGCCTGCGGATTGAGGAAGCGTTGTTGAAACGAGCCGCCTTTGGCCGCCCGGCTGTCATCGGGTACCCCGCCCAGATACTTGTCCGTCAGCATCCCCTGGGCAAGCGGCGAAAAGCAGATCGACCCGATGCCAAGCTCCTGCAACGTATCCTTCAGCCCGTCCCGCTCAATCCAGCGGTTCAGGATCGAGTAGCTGGGCTGATGGATCAGGCAGGGTGTGCCAAGGTCCTTGAGGATCGCGGCCGCCTGCCGGGTGCGCTCGGAATTATACGAGGATATACCCGCATAAAGCGCCTTGCCCGAGCGCACGATCTGATCCAGCGCACCCATGGTTTCTTCAAGCGGTGTTTCTGGGTCGAACCGGTGCGAGTAGAAGATATCCACATAGTCGAGCCCCATCCGCTTGAGGGACGCGTCGCAGGATGCAATCAGGTATTTCCGGCTGCCAAACTCGCCATAGGGTCCGGGCCACATGTGGTAGCCCGCCTTGGACGAGATAATCAGCTCATCCCGATAGCCACGGAAATCCGTGCGCAGGATCTCGCCAAAGGCGGCCTCGGCCGACCCCGCGGGTGGACCATAGTTGTTCGCAAGATCGAAATGTGTGATGCCCAGGTCAAAGGCGCGGCGGCAGATCGCCTGTTTGGTCTCATGCGGCGTCCCGTTCCCGAAATTGTGCCATAGGCCCAAGGAAATCGCCGGAAGCCTGACGCCGCTGGCACCGCAGCGGTTGTAGATCATGCTGTCGTATCGGGTCGGGGCGGGGCTGTACATTTGCATCGTCCTTGCATGGGAAGCAGAATTGCCCGGAGTGATAAGCCAGCTGTACCGCAGGGTCCACCCGACAGACGCTCGGCTTGGAAGGGGGGGAATCATTGCCATGACCGGTCTGTCGGTGCGACGATGTCTGCACAGCTTGAGGAGAAATCGATGTACAGCCGCCGATTGATCGCCGCAGCCCTCTATTGCCTCGCCCTGACCCCCGGTCTGAGCCAAACCGCGCCACCACCGGTTCCCGAACGGCGCCTTGCGATCACCGAAAATGTCGATTTCTACGGCAGCGATCTGAGCACAATATTTGAAACCACCCTTGAAACCTGCAGTGCGACCTGCCTGACGGACAGCGCGTGTCAGGCATTCACCTTTAACGCCCGGGCGGGTGCCTGCTTCCTGAAGACCCAGGTCAGTGACCGTCAGCCCTACAGCGGTGCTCTCTCGGCCATCGTCATCGATACCGCGCCATCGGTCCTTGCCAGGTCTGGTGACCGGGCGGCCGAACTCGGGTTTCTGGATGGACGCGACCTGACGGCGGCGCATGACGCGGCACTTGCACTCTCCGAACGCTATCCGGTCGGCGCGGGTGACGTGGCTGAATTCCTTCAGTCAGCAGCCGAAGCGCGCGCCGCAGATAATCCGGTGCAGGCGGTCCGCATGGCAGGAGTGGCGGTGGTCCTGGAGGATGCGCCGGATCTATGGGCTGCGCTTGCCGATGATTTGCTGGCTGCTGCCGAGGTTTCCTCGGTCCGTAACCGGCCCGAACGTGCGTTTTGGGCCTCGGTAAACGGGTATCTGCGGGCGGACGGTGCCGCGTCGCGCGCGGCATTGCTGGAGACCATGGCGCGGGCCCTGGAAAAACAGGGGCGTGGCCGTGACAGCCTGGCGGCGCTCCGTCTGGCCAGCACGCTGTCCCCGCGTGAGGATATCGCCGCAGCCCTTGAACGGGCGACCGGACTGTTTGGCTTTCGTGTGACCGATCATGAAGTCGAGAGTGACACGGCGCGCCCGCAGGTCTGTGCCACCTTTAGCGATCTTCTGGTTGAGGGCGGGGTCGACTACGCCACGTTCCTGCAGACCGATGCCCCGGGGTTGACTGTCGATCCGGTCGGCAACCGCCTGTGCATCGGCGGTGTGGCGCATGGTACGCGCTACCAGTTGACCCTGCGGGCCGGACTTCCTGCGCTGACCGGCGAGGTGACCGCAAAGCCGGTTACGCTGAACGTTTATGTCCGTGATCGTGCCCCGTCGGTGCGGTTTCCCGGCCGCGCCTACGTGCTGCCGAAATCGGGTGATCCGGCTGTCCCGGTGACAACGGTAAACGCGGCGACGCTGGACCTGGCGCTTTACCGTGTGGATGATCGCAACTTTGTCCGCGCCTTTCAAAGCGGCCTGCTGGAACGCAGGTTCACCTATTGGCAGCGCGAGAGCAGGACCGATGGTGTCAGCCAGGAGGTGTGGCGCGGGACTGGCGATGTTCAGAACATCCTTAATCAGGATGTGAGCACCCGACTACCGATGTCGGATCTGGTGGCCGATCTGGCGCCCGGCCTGTACATGCTGCAGGCGCGCGTCGCGGGGACCGACGGGCAAAGCGGCACTGTTGCTGTGCAGTCCTTTGTAATCTCGGACCTTGGCCTTGCCACGATGACCGGCTCGGACGGGTTGCACGTCTTTGTCCGCAGTCTGGAGACGGCGGCGGCGCGCCCCGGGCTTGAAGTTTCGCTGCTGTCCGAAGCCAATACGGTTCTGGCGACGACACAGACAGATGCTGACGGATATGCCCGGTTTGCGGATGGATTGATGCGGGGCACGGGCGGTGCGGCGCCGAACCTGCTGATGGTCGAGGATGGCGGCACCGACATCGCAATCCTGTCCTTGACCGAAGCTGAGTTTGACCTTTCGGATCGTGGGGTCGAGGGCCGCGCGCCCGCGCAACCGATCGATGTTTTTCTGACAACTGAACGGGGTGCATATCGCGCCGGTGAGACAATTCATGCAACGGTTCTGGCCCGCGATGGTCTTACACAGGCCATCAATGGGCTGCCGCTCACAGCGCTGCTCAGACGGCCGGACGGTGTCGAGTATGCCCGTCATCTCTCATCGGCGCCCAAGGCGGGCGGGCATGTGTTTGAAATGCCCTTGGCCGCGAGTGTTCCGCGCGGGACCTGGACACTGAACATCCATGCCGATCCCGAGGCCCCGGCACTAGCCAGCCGCACGGTATTGGTCGAGGACTTTGTCCCCGAGCGGATTGACTTTAAACTCGCGCTTCCTGCGGGGGCTCTCAGTGTAACCGATACACCGCCGCTGACCATCGACGCGCGGTATCTGTTCGGCGCCCCGGGGGCTGACTTACCTGTCGAAGGGATGGTACGGCTCAGCGCCGTCCGAGAGCTGCCGGCCCATCCGGGTTTCCTGTTCGGGCGCCACGATGCACCATTTGCAGCGGACACCGCGTTTTTCGGCGGTACCCGGACCGATGCCCAGGGTCAGGCCGAAGTCATGCTGGAGTTTCCGCAGATTGATGCGCCCGGTCGCCCCCTGCAGGCCTCCGTCTCCGTGACCCTGTCAGAAGGATCCGGACGCCCGGTGGAACGTCGGATTGACCGGCTCTTGACCTCGGACAGCCCGATGATCGGGGTGCGCCCGCGTTTCGAGGAGGTTGCGGCAGGGGGCCAGGCGGCAGCTTTCGATTTGATAACGGTGGATCCCTCAGGCGAAACCGCGGCTATGCCGGTGCGATGGTCATTGAACCGGCTTGAGGTGGACTACCAATGGTATCGCAGCGGCGGCAACTGGTCATGGGAGCCGATTACGACACGCCGTCCGGTCACCACAGGTGAGGCTCTGGTGACCTCTGAAAGCCCTGCGCGGATCGACGTCCCGGTGGAGTGGGGCTACTACGAATTGCGGGTCGAGCCGGATGACGGCGGCTTTGCGGTCAGTTCGGTAGACTTTTACGCGGGGTGGTACGCGCCCGCAGATGCATCACAAACCCCTGATACGCTGGATCTGTCGCTGGATCAGCCATCCTATGCCGTGGGTGACACGGCGACGGTCACGCTCAGACCGCGCTTCGCCGGAACCGCCCTGGTCAGCGTTGTGTCAAACCGTCTGATCGACATGCAGATGCTTGATCTGGACGAGGGGCAGACCGACATTCGCCTTCCGGTAACTGGCGACTGGGGGACTGGCGCCTATGTCACGGCTACCGTCATTCGGCCGATGAATGTCGAGGCGGGGCGAAACCCGACCCGTGCGCTGGGCCTTGTCCATGCCGCAGTTGATCCGGGTGCCCGCAGGCTGGAGGCCGCTTTTGAGGTCCCCGCCGAGGTACAGCCGCGCGCGCCGCTGGACGTAGCGCTGCGGGTCAGCGGTGTCGCCGAGGGTGAGACGGCTTGGGCGACAATTGCTGCGGTGGACGTTGGCATCCTGAATCTGACCTCTTTCGACAGCCCGGACCCCGAAGGACATTACTTCGGCCAGCGTAAACTGGGTATGGCACTGCGCGATGTCTATGGCCGATTGATAAACGGTCTGAATGGCGACATGGGTCTCGTTCGATCGGGCGGCGATGCCTTGCTGGAAAAGCGCTTCGACAGTCCGCCCCCGACCGAGGAGCTTGTTTCGTACTTCTCGGGCCCGGTAAGCGTGGACAGCGACGGTGTTGCGCGGGCTTCGTTTGACCTGCCGTCGTTCAACGGGTCCGTGCGGCTTATGGCGGTGGTCTGGTCGGACAGCGGCGTTGGCCAGACCGAGGCCGAGGTTCTGGTGCGCGACCCTGTGGTGGTGTCTGCGACGGTGCCAAGGTTCCTGGCACCTGGCGATACCTCGCGGCTGTTGCTGGACATTGTGCATGCCACCGGTCCGACGGGCGAGATGCCGCTGCAGGTGTCGGCTCAGGGCGTTACGCTGACCGGCGCCGTTCCAGGCAGCATTGCGCTGGGGGATCTTGGCAAGGCCGTGGTCGAAGTGCCGCTGCGTGCCGACACGGTCGGCATCCATAGCATTTCCGTTCAGGTAACCACGCCGGAGGGCCGGATCCTGACCAAGGATCTGACGCTGGCGGTCCAGCGCACCGATCCCGAAGTGTCGCGACAGTCACGCATCGCCCTTGGGCCGGGCGATACATTTGCCTTTGACGCAAGCGTGTTCGCCGGTCTGCATACCGGCACCGCCAGCGCGACACTGTCGAGTGGCCCGTTGGCGCGGTTTGATGCACCGGGGCTGTTGATGGCGCTGGATCGCTATCCCTATGGCTGTACCGAACAGATCACATCGGCCGCGATGCCGCTGCTGTACTTTGAGGAGGTTGCGTCAGCATTGGGTCTGAATGCCGGGAACCGCGCACAGGATCGGATCGAACAGGCGGTCACCGCCGTGCTGGCCAATCAGGCACCGAATGGCGCCTTTGGCCTGTGGCGTCCCGATACCGGTGACCTGTGGCTCGACGCTTTTGTATCGGACTTCCTGAGCCGGGCGCGGGCGCAGGGCATTGCCGTCCCTGACATCGCCTTTCGATCGGCCATGGACAATCTGCGGAACCGGGTGAACTACTATCCGGATTTTGAGAGTGGCGGCGCAGATCTGGCCTATGCACTCTATGTCCTGGCACGCGAAGGTGCGGCGGCAATTGGCGATCTTCGTTACTATGCGGATGCGCGTGGCGATGCGTTTGACAGCCCGTTGGCGGCGGCCCAACTGGGCGGTGCGCTGGCCGCTTATGGCGAGGTAAGGCGTGCCGACGCAATGTTTGCGCGAGCCACTACTCTGCTGGACGCGAACACGCGTAACGCGCGGCTGTGGGCAAGCGACTATGGTACGACATTGCGGGACGCCGCAGCGGTTCTGGCGGTGGCCTCGGAGGCCGGGACAGAGCGTGTTGATC
This sequence comes from Pseudomonadota bacterium, assembly GCA_039190275.1. GTDB lineage: Bacteria > Pseudomonadota > Alphaproteobacteria > Rhodobacterales > Rhodobacteraceae > Halovulum. The sequence continues at coordinate 16,511 of JBCCYF010000078.1, forward strand.
GCGACGCCGTCGCATCCCGCATCACCCGTGGCGCGCATCAGCGCAGCACGCAGGAGGCTGTCTGGTCGCTCCTGGCCGCACATGCGCTGATCGAAGAGCGTGAGAGCACCATTTCAGTCGACGGGGTCGCCTCGGACGGCCCGATTGTCCAGCTTCTTGAGGGGCAGACCGCGGACGAACGGTCGGTGGCCATCCGCAACACCGGGGACGCGGACGTAGCACTTACCCTGACCACCTTTGGCGTGCCAAGTGAGCCGGAACCCGCACAGGGCAATGGCTGGCGGATCACGCGAAACTACTACGATCTTGAGGGGAACTCCCGGGATCCATCGGACGTTGAGATCGGCATGCGCCTTGTGACCGTGCTTGAGGTAACACCGCTTGGCGGGCGCGAGGCGCGGCTGATGATCAACGATCCCCTGCCGGCCGGATTTGAGATCGACAATCCAAACCTGATCCGGGCCGGCGATGTCCGGGCGCTGGATTGGCTTGACGCTATGGCCGAGCCGCGACACACAGAGTTTCGCGCCGATCGTTTCCTGGCCGCTGTCGATCACTTTGGCGACCGCCCCTTCCGTCTGGCTTACATTGTGCGGGCGGTGTCACCGGGTGTGTTTCACCATCCCGCAGCCAGCGTTGAGGATATGTACCGGCCGCCCTTCCGCGCCCGCACGGACGCCGGGCAGGTGACCGTTACGCGATGAAACGCATAGGGATGCTGTTGTTGGCGGGTGCCTTGTTCGCCGCGGCGTTGCTGCGGGACAGCCTGGACGCGTGGATCGACGCGACACAGTTGCCGGCGCTGACGGCCGAAACCTCGGTCGAGGTGCTGGATCGGGACGGCGCGTTGCTCAGGGCGTATACGGTTGCCGATGGCCGCTGGCGGCTGAAAACCGACCTGGATGCGGTTGATCCCCGGTACCTCGCGATGCTGATCGCCTATGAGGACAAGCGGTTCCGGACCCACGCTGGGGTCGATCCGCTGGCGATGTTGCGGGCGTTTGGCCAGGCGATGCTGAATGGCCGCATCGTTTCAGGGGGCTCCACCCTGACGATGCAGGTCGCGCGTCTGCTGGAGGAAAGTGGTACCGGCGCGTTGCCCGGAAAGCTTCGTCAGATCCGGCTTGCACTGGCGCTTGAGCGCAAGCTGGACAAGGATCAGATCCTCACTCTGTATCTCAACCACGCGCCGTTCGGCGGCAACCTTGAGGGGGTTCGGGCCGCCACCCGCGCTTACTTCGGGAAGGAGCCGCACCGACTGACACCGGCCCAGGCTGCCGTACTGGTTGCTCTGCCGCAAAGCCCCGAAACGCGCCGCCCCGACCGCTATCCGAATGTTGCACGGGCCGCGCGGATACGTGTGTTGCACAGGATGATGGGGTCCGGAGTAATTTCCCAGGACCAACGCCGCGCCGCCGAGCGCGAGGCAATACCGGACGTACGTCGTCCGTTTCCCCGGTTGGCCGCACATCTTGCCGACCGCATGCGGCATGCCGATCCGGGGCAGGGCGCGCACTACTTGTCTCTTACGGCACCGTTGCAGGCCGCGTTGGAGCGGCTTGTGTCGGTCGCGTTGCGCCCGCATGGGAACCAGCTGTCGGCGGCCGTTCTGGTCGTCGACCACCGCAACGGCGAGGTTTTGGCATCGGTCGGATCTGGGGATTATCTGGATCAGCGCCGCCGCGGATTTGTGGATATGACCCGCGCGCTGCGCTCGCCCGGGTCGACGCTGAAACCCCTTGTCTATGGGCTGGCTTTCGACGACGGCCTCGCGCATCCCCAGACGCTGATCGATGACAGACCGACGGCTTTCGGCAGTTATCGTCCGCAGAACTTCGACGGACAGTATCGCGGTACCCTAACGGTACGCGAGGCGCTGCGCCTGTCCCTGAACATCCCCGTGGTCAGACTGACCGAAGCGGTCGGTCCGGCGCGGCTTATCGCGCGTATGGAGCGGGCAGGAATGGCCCCCGATGTTCCGGGGGATGTCCCAGGCCTTGCCGTCGCCTTGGGCGGCGTCGGCGTGACGGTCGAGGGGATGGCCAGCCTCTATGCAGCAATGGCGCGGGGCGGTGAACCGATTGCTCTGCGCTGGACACGGACGGGCGCTGAAAATACGGCGCGCGCGCGGCGCCTGCTGTCACCCGAGGCGGCCTGGCACATCGGGGATATCCTGTCCGGGTCCGCGCCGCCGCCCGGCCATGCCGACACCGGCCTTGCCTATAAGACCGGGACCAGCTACGGGCACCGCGATGCCTGGGCAATCGGGTTTGATGGACGGCACACCATTGTCGTCTGGATGGGGCGCGCCGACGGCGCATCGGTGCCCGGTGCCTTTGGCGCCGAACTGGCCGCGCCGCTTTTGTTTGATGCGTTTCGGCGCCTCAAGCCACATCTGGCGCCGCGCGACCCGCCGCCCCCAACAGCCCTGACGACAGGCACCGCGGATCTGCCGGTCCCATTGCAGCGGTTCCGTGCGCGGAACGGGCTGTTCGTACAGGCCAGGGATGCGCCGCGTATCGCATTCCCGCCCGAAGGTGCCGAGGTGGAAACGGGCGGGGTGTTGGTCCTTAAGGTCGAGGCGGGGACACCACCCTTCACTTGGCTGGCCGACGGCCACGTTCTGGCGGTGCAGAGCCGCGAAAGACAAGAGGTGATCCGGGATGTCGCGCCCGGCTTTACCCAGTTGTCGGTCATCGACGGCAAGGGCCGCTCGGCACGCGCCCGGGTCCGCCTACGATAAACGAAGCCCGCACCGCAATCCGGGCACCGCTCGTTCGCCAAGGCCGGGCAGCCGTGGCGCATGCACCCGCCGAGCGGGTCTCAGAATGGAATATCGTCGTCGAGGTCGGATGGGGGCCCGCTGGGCGATTGCGGTTGGTTGCCGCGATCGCCGTAGCCGCCACCGCCACCGCCATCGCCACCATACCCACCACCGCCATAGCCGCCGCCCTGGCCACCCTCGGCGCGATCCAGGAACGTCATCTCGCCGCGGAACGGGCGTAGAACCACCTCGGTGCTGTAACGATCATTACCGCTCTGATCCTGCCATTTGCGGGTCTCCAGCTGACCTTCCAGGTAAACTTTCGAACCCTTTTTGAGGTACTGCTGTGCAAGATCGGCCAGCCGCTCGTTAAATATCGCCACCGTGTGCCATTCGGTGCGTTCGCGCCGCTCTCCGCTGGCCTTATCGCGCCAGTTTTCCGAGGTTGCGACCCTGAGATTGCAGACCTTGCCACCATTCTGAAAAGTGCGGACTTCGGGGTCGGCGCCCAGATTGCCGATAAGAATGACCTTGTTGATACTGCCTGCCATCGGCGTGCCTCCGTTCGAATCTGTTATCGACGAAAACCTAACGGGGATTGCCGGCTTCCGCCATGGGGCCGGGTGTGTCAGCGCGAAGATCACCTTGGAAAACGGCCTATTGTCCCCTATTTGCACGCGGCAAATGCGTGACTTCAAAATGAAAATGCGCTATCGGGCAAAGGGGGGATCTGTGATGGGCCAGAGTAAATGGTAATTCGGTACGTGCACTTCTGTGCGATTGGTCTGGCGATCCTGGCTGCGCCGCTACCGTCGGCCGGGCAAGCATTGATCGGAGACGGATCACTCCTGTCCGCCTATGACCGCGACCTGATCCGGCGACCCGAAAAGGGGCGTCTCAAGAATGCGCCCCGAGTGCCGCGCGCGGCGTTATCGGATCCCCAGGAAACTGGCGTTGAGATCGAGATCTACCGCCCCGGCGCACCAATCGTATATCCCAAGAGCCGCTTCGCCCCCGAGGCGCGCCTGGCTGCGCGGCGACACGGTATACCCGTGGGGATGTTCATGGCCTTGGTCACGCAGGAAAGCAACTGGAACCCCGATGCGGTCTCGCACAAGGGGGCGATCGGTCTGGCGCAGCTGATGCCGGCGACGGCCCGCCAGCTGGGGGTTAACCCCCGCGACCCACGGCAGAACCTGGATGGCGGGGCGCGGTATCTGGCGCAGCAATACGCAAAATTCCGCAGCTGGCGTCTGGCGCTTGCTGCCTATAACGCCGGTCCAAAAGCAGTCGAGCGGTACAATGGAGTGCCGCCATTTCGCGAAACCCAGAACTACGTTACAACCATATTGGGCAAGTAGTCACTGTGCCGCCACGGCCCCGCCCAGCGTCAGGCGGATGGGCGCGGGCCGCGCAGCCGCCGCCGATTGCGGTGTGCGCCGGGCGATCAGCGCAAACATCGGGGGGGTGAAGTAGAACGACACCACGGTCGACAACAGCACACCTCCGGCGATGGACATGGC
>JBCCYF010000079.1:0-20738 GCA_039190275.1 Pseudomonadota bacterium
CTGATGCGGTCATCCACTTTTGCATTGCGGTCATTTTCATCCTCCCAGATTTCAGGGGTTTTGCCCCGGGTCGTTGTCTTGTCTATCGAACGTAGTCCATCACCAGAACGCGGGTGCGCTCTGGGATATCTTCCTTTGTGATGTCCACGTCATGCGCGCAGGCGAAGTCGATATCCTCCTCGTTGAAACTACTCAGAAAACTTTCAATCCACATAGTGTTCCGTGGGCGATAGGTGAGCGTGCGAAAATGCATCGGGATCACGAGCCTGGGCTTCACCCGATGGATCATCTCCATCAGGTCCGGCAGTGCGATCGTCAGGTATCCGCCCGCAAGGGCGAAAAGAACATCTGTGTCCTCGAAGAAGCGCTGCTGCGCGTCGGTCAGCGGATTGCCGACATCACCCATATGGGCGCATTTGATCCCGTCGAGGGTGAAGCGGTACATGCCGTTCTGGCCCGGCACTTCATGTTCCGGGTGATGTTCCCATTCCGCGGCTTCTATGGCGGTAATGTCAAGTCCGGCGACTGTTGCCGCGCCACCCGACTGCGCAATGGTCAACGCGTTGGCGGTCACTGGATCGCCTGTAATCAGGTCCGCGCGGCAATGCGCGTCGTCATCGTCGGACGAGATGATCACAAGGTCAGATGTCTCGCGAATAGGCGCATAACCGACCCCTTCTGGCGTGTAGGGGTCGGTTATGACGCTTGGGCCCTTCGCTGGGAGTAGGCGAAAGGCTGCGTGTCCGAACCAGGTTACCTTCAAATGTGCGTTTCTTCCCTAGTTGTTGCCCACGACATGCGGGCTTGTCGTTTTGGTGATGTCGTTGTTTTCCGGCCGGGGGTGGGTTTTCCAACCGCCAGCGTCGCCTTGGCAGAGCACGGCCTCGACCCCGGTCGCCCAAGCCGGGTCGGTGATCGCAACCTCAGGCGGGCAGTAGCGGAGCGTCAGTCCGCAGCGGCGCCGGTCGCTTTTGTTCGCAAGTGACCCGTGAACGAGCATGTCCGCGTGGAGCGAAACCTGCCCGGCTTTGAGCGTGTTGGTGAACGGCTCTCCCATCGCTTCGGCGTTGGCAGTTCCTTTGTGAAACACCGACCCTTCGCCGCGTACCGAGGTCGGAAGCGCCCCTTTGTCATGCGTGCCTGGAATAAAACGCATGGCAGAGTTCGCGTCGTCCGCATCGTCAATCGCCAGCCAAACGGTCACGGTACGCGCGGGGCTGAGGTTCCAGAAGCTCGCATCCTGATGCCAGGGGACGCGCTTGGGATCGCCCGGTGCCTTGGAAAGGACCGCGGAGGCCCAGCAAATCACATTCGGCCCCACGACGTCTGCGACCAGCTCTATGACCCGCGGATCAGCGGCGATGTCATAGATGCCGGAAAGACGGGCCTGATAGCAGTTGATGCCATATGCGCCATCGGGTCCAAGATCGGCCATCAGCCTGTCAAAGTAGGCTCGGATCTCGGCAATTTCGACTGGTGTGAACACGTCGAAGGGCTGCACAAATCCCAGCCGATTGTACCGATCAATATCAGCGGGCGAGAGCCGGTTGGGCCTGGGTGTGTTTACCGGTTTGAACCGTAGATCGAGGTCCGAATCCAACATCTCAGCGTCTCCGTTTCATCAAAGCGTAGCAACGACGGGCCCGGACCGAAGCAGCGTCACTTGATCTTTTTGTACACTGCTTTGATATTTTTGTTGCTCATCGCCAAATTTCATCGCCAATCTTGCCCTATGCAGCATGAGACGTTTTACATGCGGAGCTATATTCGCGATGATGAGGCGTTTCATTTCGCCCGAAAGTTCCTGGCACGCAGATTTCCCGCCAAGGCGCATGATCACGATTTTTTTGAGGTGTTCCTAATCGAAAGTGGTCAAACGGCGCATTGGATCAACGGCGTTAACCAGACTTTGGAGCCCGGGCAGCTTGTGTTCATGCGACCCGGCGATCGCCACGCGTTCAAGGCGCATCGAACGCAGGGCTGCCAGATCATCAACGTCATGTTCAGGGTCGAGACCGCTGCCCACCTGGTCGATCGATATGCGGACACAATCGATGGCCGCTTCTTTGCCTCGACCGCGCAACTCCCCGAGGTCAACAACCTGGGGCCGGTTCGGTTTGAGCGCGCCGTTAACGTCGCGCAGCAGCTCAAGACCGCACATCGCACCCTGGCCCGGATCGAAGAGTTCCTGCTGACCTTGATGAACCGCGTCGCCGATGTCTCGAGCCGCGCGAATGCCCTTGCGCCCACCTGGTTCGTCGCTGGTTGCAGCGCCGCACATTCGCCAGAAGTGTTCCGGGGAGGGTCAGCCGCGTTTATCGAGGCCTGCGGGCGCAGCCACGAGCATGTCTGCAGGACGACCAAGGAGCTTTTGGGCCTTACACCCACGCAATACGTGAACCAGATCAGGATCGAACACGCCGCCCATGTTCTCAGATCGGATGACGTCCCGGTGGAAACGCTTGCCGTTCAATGCGGGTTTGAGAACACCGGATATTTTTATCGCCTGTTTCGGCAGATCTACGGTACCACACCGCGAAGCTATCGCTTGATGCATCAGAGGAGCCCATTCTAGCAGCATGGCGTGTCCTGCTTCACTGACCACACGGCACCCGGGCCGAAAACCCTGTCCGACGCTATTGCCCTGGGTTTTAAGGGTCCGTGTCGCATCGCGTCTTTAGCCTTTCGCCCGTCGCAACACATGTGTCATTCAAAACCAGGGGAAACTCCCCTTGTTGGGAACGTCCGGACGCAGTTGAGGATGCGCTTGCTGCACATCCGCGCGGCCGTCGTCCAAAACCGGAGGGCGCGTGAAGTACTTGGTTGGCATCGCTGGTGTGATTGCTTTGCTTCTCGCTGGTCTTTGGTTTGGTGCGCGCCATCAGGCTTCATCGCTGGCCGTCCCAACTGTTGACGAGGCTGCCGGAGCCACTGCTCATGGTGCGGCTGCTTTTGTCGGGGCTGATTTCGGCGGTCTGAGCATGCAGGCGCTTGAGAGCCACGCATTGCCGTGGAAGCTGGTGACTGCATCGCTTGTGCTTGATGCGGTCCAAAGGGATCCCTCACTGACTGCCGATGTGGCGACCCTTGACCGATTGCTCGCCGACTTTGGTTTTCTGAGTGACAGCCGAGTCGCGAATTTGCCCGACGGCGTGACACTCCAACCCGGGGGCCTGCCGCTTGGCATGACCTATGCGGTTCTGTCACCCTTGGCTGGCGCGCCGGTTCAGGTGGCCAACCTTGGCTGCGCGGCTTGCCACAGCGGCGTCACCTATGACGCGGGCGGGCAGCCGGTCCCGGGCGAGGCATGGATCGGCATGCCCAACAGTTCGTTGAACCTGGAGGCCTACACCGCCGCCGTCTTTCGCGCGTTCAAAGCGCATGCGGGGTCACCTGGCGCGTTGATGGACATGGTTGCCACACTCTATCCGGACACTGGCTGGCGCGAGACGCAGACCCTGCGCTGGCTTGTTTTGCCGCTGGTGCGTGCACGTCTGGAGGAGACCCCCGGGGATCGTCCTTTGCCGTTTCCCAACGGGGTTCCGGGCAGCACCAATGGCGTTGCGGCGCTCAAGCATGTATTCGGGGTGCCGCTTATCGACGGCGGGCCCGGGGATGCCGGTATCGTTTCGATACCCGACCTTGGGCATCGGCACTGGCGCAACAGCCTTCTTGCGGACGGGGCCTATGCGATTCCGGGTTTGGAGCGGCACGCCGCGACCACGGCAGGCGATAACACAGCCGAAAAGCGCGCGGCGCTGGCCGCGATGACCACATTTTTTACCGTTCCGAGCATGGGCGTGCATCCCGACGCGGCGATAGATAACATCGCCACCGCCAAGGACATCTATGAGTTTCTGGACAAAGCCTATGCGCCCCAACCGTTTCCGGGACAGGTTGATAGCAATTTGGCGGCGACAGGACATGCCACATACGCGGCTGAATGCAGCGGGTGCCACGGGACTTACCGGACGGACATCTCACCCCCGGAACTGGTGTCATTTCCCAATTGGTCGGGCGACACAGGCACTGATCCCTTGCGCGCGGCGGCGTTCTCGCAGGAGCTGATCTCGGCTTTTGAGGATACCCCGTATCGGGATCAGATTGCGGTCAAAGCCACAAGGGCATATGCGGCCCCGCCACTTGACGGTCTTTGGGCATCGGCCCCGTATCTGCACAATGGTTCGGTCCCGACGATCTGGGCATTGCTGTCACCCCAAGACCGGCCTGACGTTTTTGAGTTGGGCGGCCATGCCCTCGACTTCGAGCACTTGGGCTTGCGGCTGGTCGATGGCCGGTATCCTGCCGGGTATGTCCCCTTTTCCCGCCCGGCTCTGTTTGACACAACGCTGCCCGGTCACGGCAATGCGGGACATGTGTACGGGGAAACCCTGAGCGACGGGGAGAAGCGTGCGTTGATCGAGTTTCTCAAGCAGCTTTAGACGATCACGTCATCAACGGACCGGCGCGCGCGTGGAATGGCAGCGTGGTTCGGGCGGCGTCCGACACGCATCGCGGACACCAGCCGGCGGTCGCCTGGCAGCGCCGCCATTTGCGCCACGTCCGCCGCCGCATCGGGATCATCTGCCAAGGCGGCAAGGACAGCCGCACCAAATCCTGCCGCGTCCACCCTTAGCCATGCCCGATAGAATGCGCGTCCGCTGTCGAACGGATCCTCGCCGTCGGGCCTGTGAAACAGCGCGATCCCGGCGGCGCCCTTGGTCTTGTCGGTCTCCGCCAGCAGCGGTGCCGCGAGACCGAGCGCGTTGAGAGGCGCAAATCCGGTGCCCATCACCAGACCCGCGCCCATTTTCTCCAACGGGCCAAGGTGCATCGCATCGGCATTGAGCCCATCGCGCGCCCAATTCGGATGGCGCCGCCACAGCCGCATCCACGAGACCAGTTCCGCGCGAAACCCGGGCCGGGTGATGAACCCAAAGCTTGCCGTGTCCACCAAGGTGGCGATGTTGCCTATTGTCTCGGGGTCTGTCAGTACTTCGCAGTCCGGGGCAACCAGGTTTACGGCAGTTTTTCGGTCGTGCACCGAGGCAGGCGCAAAGGCCCCACGCCAGCTCTGACGGACGGGCACAGTTTTTGAAAGGGGATCAGGGACTGCCCCGCCAGTAAAGGAGATCTGGGCGATCGGAGCCAGATCACCGGCGCCTTGCTCAACCGGTGACAGATGTGCCTGCAGACCCAAATCGGCTGCGGCCAGCGAAAGCCCTTCAAAAGCGGCACCAAGGCTCATCGCAGCGTCGTGGCCCGTTGGGTCGGCATGGGCCAGGCGCACGCGCCTGTCCTCAAGCAGCCAGACGGTTTTGCCCTCCAACCGCCAGCGCGCCGGTTGAACATTGTGCACACTGGGGGCGAGGATGGCTTGTGATACAAGTGAGCGAAACAGGTCAGGTGTCATTTCAGACTTTTACCGAACAAGTGCAGCCGGTGCAGCGGTTGCGCTCCGATCTTCTCCATCATCCGCAGGGAGGCAGTGTTTTCATCCGCAATCCACGTGATACCCAGCTGTTTGTACCCGGCAGCGCGCAATTGTGACAATGTGCGCGCCAGCATGGCGCTCATCAAACCGCGGCCATGGCTGCTTTTGACCACTGAATAGAAGATGATGACGGCCCGTCTTCGCCGCAAACGAAAGCGCAGAAAGTGAAGCGGGGTCAGGAGTGTGAACCGTGATCGCGTCGCGTTGAGAAAGCCGTTGAGATCGGGGATGCAAATGACCACGCCCACGGGCTGACCATTGTCTGTCAGGACTGATGACAAGCGGGGATCGATGATCGTGGTCATCTCGCCAGCCTGAAAGGTAAACTCTTCAGGCGTAAGGGGGACAAACATCGGATTGTTCGAAAACCCGTCATTCAGAACAACCCGCGCTTCTTCCATGCGTGCGACAAATGTACTGCGTTTGATAGGGGCAAAGCCAAAGGTGTCAGACAATTCGCCGGCCGGTATCTTGGCCTGCGCCAGCTGGAGCTCGTAGGTGGTGACGGGGAAAAAACGTTCAAAACCATTCTGCTGCAGCAGGTCGGGAATATGGGCCGGGTTGACCACCATGTCGGTATAACCTGGCCGCTTAAAGTGATCTGTCTGCACCCCGAGTTGCTGCATCGCCGTGAGGTTGAAATTACCAACGAGGTCGTCAAACCCCCGTTCCCGCGCCCAGTTCTCGGCCCTGGACAGAAGGGCGGTGCCGGCCTCGGGGTCATTCGCGCAGTCGAAAAAGCCAAACGACGCCCGGTTTGTGCCGTGTATACGGTTCGAATGCACGTGGACATGCACGACGATGCGGCCAATCGGTCTGCGATCCCTGAGGGCCGTGAAATAGGTAAAGGCGTCGTCGCGGGGAAACAGCGGGTTAACACCGGCCGTCAGGTACCGTTTGAGGTCCGCCTTAAGTGGTGAAACATACGCGGACCCCTTGCCATAAGCCTGGAAAGGCACGTCAAAAAACGAAGCAAAGTCGCGTTCGATGACCTCAAGCATCAGCGCCGTTTCTTTCCGCCAGAAGGATCGCCAGTTTTTGCGCGACTTTCAGTTCTTGCTCCAGCTTTTCTGATTGCGCGAGCGCGGGAATATGGATCGCCATGATTTGGAGGGGCGTGCGGGATACAAGCATCACATGCGTAGATTCGAACTTGCGAAAGAACCACTCGAATTGCTCGGCCACGTTTGGCGTATTGGTCTGGTTCAGGGCGCCGGAGCGGACGATCGGCTGGTGTTCGAAATGTTCCCGAAAGCCGCTGTCAAAGTCGGCCAGGCTTTTGGTGTCGATCACCAGCGCAGCCGAGGGAAAGGCGCTGGTCAGAAGCCGACGCAAAAAGGTTTCGTGATCATCAAGAGCAGAGTTGGCGAGGGCACTCAGAAGCGCGCCCTGGTTCGCTTCACGTGTGATGAATCGGGTTTGTGCATAGACTGCCGCAAGCAACCCGGCACTGATGACGATGGCCATGACCTGCACGATGGCGCGCGCATCAAGTTGTGCCAGCGCGGATATGGCCAGAGCTGCGGCAAGCAACACGCCCACGAGGACTGCCACGGGGGCGATGATCCCCGGAAGCGCTGCGGAACCCCGCCGCAAAGCCAGTGCAAGCCAGCACAACGCCAAAACCGCGATCCCCGAAAGGCGTACGGGCAAGTCCATCATCTCGGTCCGAAAATCCGTGATCGCCAGCGGCAGGATCAGGACAAGTGACAGCCCAAGACTGTCAATCATGGTGTTTTCGGTCGGTGACACATCGCCCCGATCGCGCCGGATCAGCAAGACGGCGAGTGCGATGAACGTAAGCGCCTGAAAGGCCGCCAGCGTGATGAGTGCGGGCAGGGCAAAGCCCTCGGTGGCGAACAGGCCGATCAGCGAAAACACAACAGCACCGATGGCCGCCCATGCCTTGAGCGCAACCGCCGCATGGCGACGCAGCAGAGCCTCAACCACCATCAGTGCGGCAAGCGGCATGATGCTAGCGGCGATGTAAGTGAGGCGACCGATGGCCTCCCACCCGGTGAACCATAGCAGCAGGCGCGTCGCCATGATCGCCGCAGTGATATGGATCGCAAACAGAAAGCGCCGGTTGATGTCTGGCCGGGGCCTTTGGATACGCAACACACCTGCAAGCAACAATAGCCCTATCATGCTTGCCAAACTGACAAAGCCGTCCGCAATGACTTCAGGCGTGGGCTGCATTATGCCATCATGCGCCGCAGAAACATGCGCACGAACGGGCGCATCGCGGCCGCCACAAGCGGGTTGCGCGGGTGTTCGACCCGTGCGGCGTAAGGGTTAAAGAACCACCCTCTGCAGTCGGCACCGGGCTTCCTGCCCAGGACACCGTTGGCCACCTCATAGGCCATGAGCATTCCCGTCGACATCACCATTGGGGCAAAGGACATGCGGCTGCGTTTGCCTGCCGCGACTTCACCCGCCAGATCAAGGTCGATGTGATGGCGCGACGACGAATGCAGGATTACGTAGGATGCCTCGCGTAAGAATGCCTCGTCGCGCTGGTCCTTGGTCAGCGCATCCCAGTCGGTTCCGATGGTTGGATAGCCAAGGCGATCCTCGGGCATCGGATCGCCTGCCTGGGTGACATAGACCGATGGTAAGGGAGAGGCGTAGGCGTCGATGACCGCACGCCCCTTTTCCCGGGCCGTCCGGTAGAGCAAAAGCGATGCCCCCAGATCGTCGGTTCCATTTACCACGATGGCGCTTGAGGACACGGCGCTGCTGACATGGTTGGGCCAGTCCTTGCCATAGACGGTGATGTCCATTTCGGGGTTGATCGTCAGGCACAGATGACGTGTCGCCTCGGCCTTGTGGCGCCCAATCGTATCGCGAAAGGCAAAGGCCTGGCGGTTCAGGTTCGAGGTCTCGAACTCGTCGATGTCCGAAAGGATCAGCCGACCGATCCCCATGCGCGCCAGTGCGAACACGCAGGCTCCACCCATGCCGCCGGTGCCGCAGACAAAGACCTGAGCCGTACGCAGCCGGGCCTGTTCTTCCCTGGTGACGAAGCCGATGTTGCGTGTGGTGAAGTCATCGTAGGAGAAGTTCAAACAGTGTCCCCCCGGGGGCGCAACGTACCCCACTTGCGGCTGCTGTCAAACCAGTGGATGGCAGGCAGGATCAATCGTTGCAACACCAGCACCGTAACAGTCAGCGAAACGCCAGCCAATGATGCCCGGGGCACGCTGTTCCGCAAGTAACCACTTGCGGCGGCAAGATCGATTTGCCCGAGCTGAAGCACATCATCACCCCTGTCATAATCAAGTTGTGCCTGACAGAATTCATTGTATGCCGCGTCGCGGTGCTTGGGGGCGTCCGCAAACGTCTTTTTCAGATCATCCGATCCGCCGGTATAGGCGTTTGTGATCACGAAACGATCTTCGTCAAAGATGGCATCGGCACCCACCCCGAAAACGCTCCGGTGATCGCGCATGATTGCCCGGGCCAGCAAGAGGTGTTGCAACGACCTGCCGTCCGGACGTTCAGGGGTTGGATACACACGGCTGAAGGTTTCGCTCACCATCCCTACAATGGCAGGAACCTGCGTCACGTTGGACACCCAAAGCGGGCGCATCTGGTTGCGGAAGAAAAGTAAAATGCAGGTCAGGCCGTACAACACCCAGGACAAGCCGCGCGATTGCTGGTCCGGGTCGACCATGACCAGACCCAGATGCACCACGTTGCGCGGGGCCTCCATCGTCGTGATTTCCATGATGGCGAGCGCGTTGAAAGCTACGGGTTGCCCGGTTTCATTGTTGCGGACAAGCGTGACAACAGTCGATTTCAAACGCTCGGGATCGCCCGAGAACACGCCGTATGTAAGCGATCCGCGCGGAAGTGTTTTCGAGGCAACCTCAATGATATCCCGTGACAAGCTGGCCAGTTCTTCCGGGTCCATCCATGCACCGGGCCGCTCAACAATCCGCGTTTCAAACTGCGCGCCCGTCGCAAGGGTTACATCAATATGGTCTTGGAAAAGCGCGCGGAGCAAACGAGACAAAGTTACACCCCCGGACCAGCCTTGGAACGCTGTGAAACCGCTTATGGAAACCCTGCACGCCCCGGTCTCTTACCGGGTATGGTCAGGCGCCCTGGACAGCCTAAAGCTGCGAGGGTACGTCGACGGCGATAATTCTCCAAGACGAAAAATACACGGCGACCGGACCGGAACGAGGCAAGGCTCCCGGCGCCTAAGTCACGCCAAACAACGTTCGTTTCATTGTCGCATCTTGGGCGACATCTTAGGTTTAGTTCATCGTGCGGATGGGACGGCGCGCAGATCGTTGCGCAACGCTGCCATCCCCAACAAGCTCCGATCGCGGTCGCATCGCCAGGTCAACGGTTGCATCAGCCGCGAGACCCTGTCGGCGACATCGGAGCAACGCGGTTTCAATTGGGGGTATCGACAGAAGGTTCCCCAAAAACTGAGAGCGCCAGTCCCAGCATCTCACGTATACCATCCGGCTCCACACCAGAGGCACGTTGCATGAACGCAAGGGCGATCTGCTCGCTCAGGTACTTTGCGCCCGCGTCCAGAGACACAGGTCCCGGCCACTCTCCGGCATCGCGGCGGCCCTGCAGGAATGCGGCATAGCCGGCAAGCGCTTCTGCGCCAATCTCATCAACGCGCTTGCGTGTTTCTGGTCCCAGCCTATGTTTGCCCGAGCGCATTTTGTAGAACAGACAGCCGGTTTCCATGCGCGGATCAGCGCTCGCAAAGTCAATCAACGCGTCCAAGGTGACGCGCATACCGCGTCCGCGCTGCAGGATCGCGAAGACGTCGGACAGGACCTTTTCGGCATAGCGATCGAGCACCGCCCGGGTCAGTCCGTCTTCGCTGCCAAAAGTCCGATAGAGCGACGGCTTTGACACCCCTGCAATTTGGCAGACCGCATTGACGGACACATCCGCCGGATCGCTTCGCCAATATGCGTTCATCGCGACGTCGAGCACGACGTCATTGCTCATCTTTCGAGGGCGGCCCCGTGCCTTCTTCTGATCAGTATCAGACATTTGTTACCATCTGGTACTTAATTTTTGACTGCGCGTACTGTTTATTGTTACCAATCGGTATCAAATATGCAAGACTCACAACACGGACCGGCGCGACATGAGCAATATCTTCGTCTTGAACGGGGCCCCACCTTACCCGATTGCACCCCGAAACCTGAACGCGCCAGCCGCCGCATTTGGCGACACTGTGGCGCCGTTCTTTAGGGGTACCACCATCGACGACCTGCCGGTGCCAGCGCATCTGAACGCAAAGTTCGTTGCCATGACGGCGCTGCCGACACTCACCGGCCATGACCTATGAAAAACGCTCGGGCCGAACCCGGGTTCGCGTGCGTCGACGCGCAGATTGCTGCCCGCCTCTAGCTCAAACCAATCTTGAAAGAACTAAACCATGACAAAGATAACCAAAGCCCTGGTCATTGCAGTTGCAGCACTGGCGGGCCCCGTCTCAGCGGATGACATCGATACCGTGCGCGCGTTCTATACGGACATCCTGACCGAACCGGCAGCAACCACGTCCGACCGTTACTATGAACTCTTTTCCCCCGATGTGGTTTCAATCCCTACGCCCCCGGGCGGCGAAGGGGCACAGGGGATGCTGAAAACTATTGCATTTCTTGGGCAGGTCGTGCCCGATCTGAAGTGGGTGCCAATCGAGATCATCTCGACCAGTGACAGCCGTTATGTTGTGCGGGGCACGTTTACCGGCACGCCGGTGGGGCCATTCCTTGGGGTTGATCCGGCAACTGGCAAGGGCTTTGAGGCCATGTCCATCGACATCGTGACGGTCGACGATGGATTGATCACCCACATCTACCATCTGGAAGACTGGACCGGAGTTGCAGCGCAACTTGCCGCTGAGTAAGCGTCAATGGGTCCGGCTGCATCAGATGTGGACGGGCCCGTCCGATACCGATCAAGCAGCGCTCAGGTTAAGGACGGGTTGACCGTGGCGAACGGTGTCGGCAGGCAAGTTGGCTTGCCACGGCTTTATGGCGCGGTTCGTAGGTGGTCGCCGCCGTCGCTTGCGCCCGTCCCGAGGACTTCGGAAAAGTCCAACCACATCTCACGTGTCAGGAACAAACCTCTCGAGACACCAGGTCAGCCTTGGATCGCGACGATTGCGGCGGTGCCTCAAGATCGAAACGTCGAAGGGACGAATGGACAGTGGTGGCTGGGTATGGCCAAGACCGAACTGGCCGGCGTGCGCGTGCACCAACGACTCGGGAAGCGTCGCGATGAAGTCACCGTTCGCCACGATGGACAAGGCCGGCAGGAAACTTGGGACCGAAAGGCAAACCCGCCGCACCATACCTTTCCTTGCCAGCACCTGATCGACAATGCCGGTCAACGTCCCGTCTGCGGAGACCAGAACATGGGATGCGTCAGTATATGAGCCAAGTGTCATCCTGGACTTCAGGATCGGATGGTCCCGTCTCGCGACGACCAAGTAGCGTTCTGTCCGAATGTGGGTCTGCTCGAAGTCGGGCCCCGGTTTGCGAAAAAAACCAACCGCAAATTCAAGCGTTCCGTCACCCAGTCCGCGCAGGCTGTCTTCGTTGGACATCGAACGTACCGAAAACCTGAGACCGGGCGCCTCGCGCGTCACACGCGCGAATGCTGCCGGGATCAGTCCGGCGACCTCACGGTCGTTGGCCGAGATGCGGATCAGACCGCTGCTGCTGGCGGGCACAAAGTCGCCGGGCCCTGACAACGCCGCCTGAACGGCATCCACGGCCCGCCGGACGTCGGGCTCGATCTGGGTGGCAAAGGCGGTGGGTTCCAGACCATGCGGTCGGCGCAGAAACAGTTCATCGCCAAAGACGTCCCGCAGGCGACGCAGGGCGTGGCTGATCGAGGAATTGGTGAGGCCAAGCTCGCCCGCCACGTCAGCCGCTTTGCGCGTCCGAATGAGCGCAAGAAAGATCAGCAGGACCGTAAGGTCGAGCCTTCTGATTTTATTGTAGTCGAATTCTGCCATGAATAGATTTCAGTTTCATTTGCCACAGCCCGCTCCTACCTCTGTGTCCTTCGCAAGGCAAGAGGGGCCACCGGTCATGAAAATTGGCATCATCGGAAATGGACATATGGCGCAGGCGCTGTCGGGTGCCTTGGCGGACAAGCACGCCATCCGTTTTGGCGTGCGCGCGCCCGCAGCCCCGCACCAGGCGAGCCTGGCAGATGTGGCGGGCTGGGCCGACGCCGTCATCCTTACGACGCCCTGGCGCGCCGAAGCGGAGGTTGCGGCGCAAATTGCGGATAAGGTCCGTGATAAACCGGTTCTCGATGCGACCAACCCCGTGGGCATAACGGACCATGGTCCGGATGTTGCGACGGTTCAAACGGGTGCTTCGGCGGCAGAGGGGCTGAAGGCGCGCTTGCCCGGCGCCCATGTCGTTAAGACCTTCAATCAGATCGGCGCCGAGTTTATGGCCGATCCGACGGCCTTGTCGGGACAACCCGTCATGTTTGCCGCTGGCGACCATGACGTTGCCAAACGGACGGCGCTGACCCTCATTGGGGATGCCGGTTTCGAAGGCGTTGATGCTGGCCCGCTGACCAACGCCCGTCACCTCGAAAGTCTGGCCATGTTGTGGATCTGGCAAGCCGTCAGAGGCCCGCTTGGGCGCCGGTTCGGGTTTGCCGTTTCGCACCTCAAAACCGAAGGAAACCTGTAATGGAGCTTTACCACTGGCCGATGTCGCACAACGCGCGGAAGGCACGGGCGTTGGCCCGCTACCTGACCCTCGATATCGAAGAGAAGGTTCTTTCGATGCAGGACAAAGAACACAAGACGCCGGACTTTCTGGCCATCAACCCGATGGGCCAGGTGCCCGCGATCAAAGACGGAGACTTCACCGTCTGGCAGGCAAATGCGGTGCTCATCTATCTGGCCGCCCAGACACGGAACCCGCTGCTGGGGCAATCACCGCAGGAATGGGGCACCATCACGCAATGGATGCTTTGGCAGTCGGCTGAGCTGTCGCCGGTTGTGGTGCCCCTTCATGTTGAGAGCTACTTCAAGCGTGTACGCGGAATAGAGCCCGATACCGAAGTGCGCGACGCGTCCATGGCGCGCCTGCGGTCGCTGCTCGCCGTTCTCGACGCGGCGCTGGACGGCAAAAGCAATCTTGTCGGTGACCGCCTGACCGTCGCGGACTTTGCTGTTGCCGGGGATTTCACCCATGCGGCCAATGCAAGTTTCCCGCTGGATGACTATCCCAACGTCGCGCGTTGGCTTGCCGCCATCCAAGCACTGCCTGCCTGGGCAGACACCACACCCCCAAACATTGGATAGATCGGAGAACCGACATGCTAAAACGGATCCTTATGCTGGCCGCCAACCCAACAACCTCGCCCGTCACGGGCTGGCCCATCGGCTTCTGGTGGGCGGAACTCAGCCATGCCTGGCTTGAGTTTAACCACGCCGGGTATGACATCACTATAGCCTCGCCCGATGGCGGTGATCTGGAGGGTGACGGCTTTTCGGAGCCTGAGCATGAAAGTGGATATTCCGCACTCGATATCATCAGTCAGGGCTTCAAGACCGCGTCCGCCACGCGCGATCTGATCAAGGGTACGCCCGCCCTGTCGGATCTTGATCTGGCCGGTTTCGACGCGATCTTTGTGGTCGGCGGCCAGTCACCAATGGTGTCGATGATCGACGACACGCGGGTCCATGATGCGGTTGCATCGTTCTACGAGGCGGGCAAGATCACCAGTGCGGTCTGCCACGGCACCTGCGTGCTGCTCAGAACCAAGCTCAAGGATGGCTCCCTGCTTGTCACCGGCAAAACCTGGACTGGGTTCGCCGACAGCGAAGAACAATACGCCGAAGGCGCGGTCGGCCAGAAGATTCAGCCGTTCTGGATCGAAACCGAAGCAAAGAAGATTGAGGGCACGAACTTTATCACCGGCGGCCCGCTGGCGGAGTTCGCGGTGCGCGACGGCAACCTTATTACCGGGCAACAGCAGGTATCCGCGGCTGCGGCGGCGCGCAAGGTTATTGAAGCACTCGGCCGCTAGGGCAAAGACCAAGGAACTTTTCAGGTTACCTACTGCCGTCTCGTCGCCGTCGATCCCAACGCTGGTAACGGTCGACACCGTCGTCTTCGTCTATCTGTGTCATTGCGGTGCTGCCCTCCCGCGCGGTTAGACCACTTGGGAAGCCGACGCCAGTGGGCTACGGTTCTGGAAGTTTGCCCCGTGTGGCGCGAAGCCGGACTTGAGGATCTTAACGGCAGCGATGTTTCCCGCCAAAATGGCGACAAAGGAGCGGTTTGGCGGTAGGTTGCTCCCGACTAGGGTATGGTAGGGGCGGGCATGAATCGCCTAGAATACTGCAGATCGCCGAGGCATTGTTTTTGGCTCATTCCTATGATTGGAGAGGTTCCCGATGAACTACGCAACGGCCAAGGCACTTGATGCGGATCTGATACCGGTGATTGACATCGCGCCGCTGCGGGATGGCTCTGACCCCCAGGGCGTTGCGGCCGCACTGCATCAGGCAAGCCAGGGTCTTGGGTTCATCTACATCACAGGCCACGGCATCCCTGACGAGAGTATAACGTCGGCGCGCAACGCGGCCTATGCGTTCTTTCATGGCACTGACGCAGAGAAGCAATCCGTTCTGGTTTCCAGCAGCCACCGGGGGTGGCTTCGACCCGGCGGCGCCAAGATGCAGGATGACGCCAAGGCGGATCTTAAGGAGAGCTTTATCTGGGGCTGGCAAGAGGCTGAAGGCGGGACTGGGCACGATCATCCGCTGCGGGGCGACAACCAGTGGCCGGCCTTTGTTCCGGACCTTGAGGATGCTGCGATGGCGTATTTCCAGGCCGCCCATGAGGTGGCCTATCACCTGATGCGGGGGTTCGCCCTTGGGCTTTCGCTGCCGCCCGACTTCTTCATACGCGCCACCGACCGGCCGCTGTCGCGCGCGTCCTTCGTATACTATCCCGCCCAACCCGAGAACATGGGCGCGGATCAGTTCGGGGTTGGCCCTCATACCGATTTCGGGGTGCTGACCGTCCTGTGTCAGGACGATGTGGGCGGCCTGCAGGTTGAAACGGTAAATGGCGACTGGGTTCAGGCGCCGCCGATCCCCGGCTCGCTTATTGTCAACGTAGCCGATCTTTTGTCGCGCTGGACGGCGGGGGCCTACAAATCCACGCCCCATCGTGTGGTGAACAGTTCGGGACGCGAGCGGCTGTCGCTGGTGCTTGCCTATGACCCCAATCCCGACACAGTGATTGACGCTCGGGATGTGTTCGGTCCCGATGTGAAGGGCGCCGAGCCTGCGATCACCTGCGGCGACTACCTGCTGTGGCGGTTTGGCAAAGCGTTCAGCTACCGCAAGGGCTAGGTACATGCAAAGTGCGCCCCGATGAGCCGAACCCGCGGGGGCGGTAAGATAGCGGTTCTACTCCGGCTCTCCGATGATACAGATCATATCCCCCGCCCGTACGGCCGCACGGGCAATCACCGATGTGACCATGCCGGTTTGCGGAAAACGCAATTGTTGGGGCGGCAGGCTTTGATCTTCCATAGGGTACAACAGGGCCGCTAACCCGCCCGCCTGTACCATGTCGCCCGGATCGCAAAGCGGAACAATGCCGCCGCTGACCGGTGCCACCACAGCGTGCGATGCCCCGAATGCCAGCCTGACAAACCTGGTCGGCTCCTCTGGCATCACGTCCGGTGGGAGCGTTGCGAGCAGGCCAAAGTGACGCAAAACACGGTATACGGCCGCTCTGGTCGTCTCGATGTCGTTCCGGTCCAATGTGGCGCCGCCGGACACTTCGCAGGCGATGGCGGGCACTCCAGCGCGGTCACAGGCGCCCAGCAGCGATCCTGCGCTCAGTGGTGCATCGACCACAAGCGTTGCCGGCAAGCCAAAGGCGCGCGCGGCGGCCGTTTTCGCCGCCATGAGAGCGCCGTCCCGCCTATAGAGGAAGGCGCTTGGTACATAGCGCGCCGTGGTGCCACCCGAGTGCAGATCGACAGCAAAGTCGACCTGGGGCAACAGGGATTTCTCGACATAGTGTGCAATCTGGCTGGTGGGCCCGCCCCTTTCCGACCCCGGAAACACCCGGTTGAGGTTTTGGTCATCAAGGGGCGAGACGCGCATGTCGGCGCGGCAGGCGGGCAGGTTGAGTTGCGGCATGATGATGACGCGGCCCTGAATGTCGCAATCGGGCAGCCCCGAGATCAGTTGTCGCGCCGCCAGAATGCCCGCGAACTCGTCCCCGTGGACACCGGCGGTGATCAGAAGCGTCGGGCCCGATCCCCGCTGGATCAGTGTCAAGGGGATCGGGATTACCGAATGCGCGTGGCGATGATCTGAATGGATCAGCGGAAGTATTCCGTGATGGACGCCTTCTGCGGTCAGGTCGATTGTGGGTGTCAGCATGCGCGTAACTCCGTGGTGGACCGATGGTCAGATGCCCATGACTGTATACACCTGGGCCATATCCTCAGCCGTGCCCAGTGTCATGCGGATCGCGGGAGCACCCGCGAAGGTCGGCAGAAACCGGACAAGAATGTTGGCGGCATGCAGTGCTTGCACCGTATTTGCGATGGCGCAGCCGGGGTGCTCACCGGGTCGGATCAGCAGAAAGTTTGCGGCGCTGGGGGCGACCTCCCATCCCGCGCGGGTCAGACGTTCGGTCGCCTCGATCCGGACCCTGCGGACCTCGTCCGCCACCCGCGCGACATGATCCCCGTCGGACAGTGCTGCCAACGCCCCGATCAGCGACGGCCGCGGGATCGGAAACGAGGGGATCACCCGCTTGATGGCGCCGATCAGATCGGCGTCTCCCGCCCCCCAGCCGATGCGCAATCCGGCAAGCCCGTATGCCTTGGAAAACGTGCGCGTGGTCAACACATTCGCATGGCGACGCGCCATATCCAGGCCACCATCCCCAAAGCCCGAAAATTCGATGTAGGCCTCGTCCAGGATCAACAGCACATCCAGGGGAAGGCCCGCGTGGATCTGAGCAATCGCGTCGGGGCCCAGCAGCCGACCGGTCGGGTTACCCGGATTGTCGATCAAGACAATGCGTGTTCTAGGGCTGAGCGCACCCAGTACTGCGGAAACCGGATCGCCCTCGCGCGCCACGCGGATTGGGCGCGCATCGCACATAAGCGTATAGTTGTGAAACTTCTGGAAGCCGTCCGCGAAGTAAATCACCTCACTGCCCGGCTCCGCAAAGACGCTCATTGCAAGTGGCAACAGAAGTTCACCGCCGCCGACGGACACGATCTGTTCGGGACCAAAGTCAAAGTGATCGGCCAGGGCCCTGTTCAGCGTATGGGCTTCGGCCGCAGGGTAGTCATTCAGGCCCAGCGTCGCGGGGTCCCGGGTTAGCGCCTGATACACTTTGGGCGACGGACCAAATCGGCTCTCGTTTGTGTTGAGCAACATGGCCCCTTTGGGGATGTCGCTCATGGCGCCCAGCGGAAAGGCAGGGATCTGAGTGATGCAATCCCTTGGTTTTGGCTTCATCGCTCAAGCCTGGCGAACAGGCGCGATAGCCCAAAGCAGATCACGAAGTAGAAGGCGGCACAGGTCAGCCACGCCTCGAAGATCATTCGGGTCGAGGCCACCAGCTCCAACGTCTTGAACGTCAACTCCTGAACCGAGATCAGGGAGACAATGGAACTGTCTTTAATGAGTGAGATGAACTGATTGGCCAGTGGCGGCACGACCTTCTTCATGGCCTGTGGCAGCACTATGTAGCGCATTTCCTGCCAGTATGTCATACCGATGGAGCGCGCCGCCTCGCGCTGGCCCTTTTCGACCGACTGGATGCCGGCGCGCACAATCTCGCCTACAAAGGCACTCTCAAACAGCGCAAGCACCACCGTCCCCGCAACCAATTGCGGAAAGAGCCGCATGTTGCCGAAAAAGAACTCCCAGGCGGTGGCATCCTCGGACCGCGCAATGCTGCGGGCCCAGCGTTCCAGACCAAGCATCTCGATCATCGGTACCGACAGGAAAAAGAAGAAGATAAAGATCACCACGACGGGTGGGATATTGCGCAGAAACTCCACATAGGTCCGGGCCAGCAAGCGTACCGTAAGGTTGCGCGACGTGCGGGCAAGGCCAAGGAACACGCCGAAGACTAACGACAGGATACTTGCATAGATGCAAATGCGGATTGTGGTGCCCAACCCCTGCAACAGCAGGTTGGCAAACCATTCCTCCCGCTGCGTGTGCCAGCCAAGGATGTAGTTCGGGATCAGGTGCCAGCGCCACTGGTAGTTCAGTGTCCCCGAGATCTGTGCCCACAGATACCCTAAGAACGCCACAACCATGGCCAGGATAATCCAGTCCAACCAGTGGAGGCGACGAGCGAAACTCATGGGGAGCGCATGGCTTTTGAACGGAAACGGGCCAACATGGCCCGCCCCATCGCTATATGCCTATTCCGGCACCAGGGCGGTCCACTCTTCACCCCGGAACCAATAGTCGTGGCGTTCTTTCAGCCAGCCGTTGCGCTCGTGAAGCCCGATCCAGTTGTTGAAAAAGTTGATCGCGTCCGGATCCCCCTTGCGCAGGGCAAAAGCCTCGCCCGAGGCCTCGAAGGCATAGTCAAAGGGGACATACAGCGTGTCGGGATAGCGGCGCGCCTCGGATGACGGCAGGGGTTCTGAGGCCATCGTTGCGTGAACATTGCCGTTCAGTACCTCTTGCGTAGGCGCGCCCTCGTCATCGAACTGCACGATCTGTGCTGCGGGGAAGACTGACATGATCGTTTCCACTGTCGTTGCACCGCGCCGGGCGGCAAAGGTCACGTCGGGGCTGTTGAAATCCTGAAGCGTGAACCCTTCGGTCATGGACTGGTTCGCAAGCACCGTTGCACCGGAATAGGCATAGGGCGTCGTGAAATTTACAGTCAGATTGCGGGAGGGACGGATCGACATGCCCGAGATGATTACATCGAATTGCCCTGCCACCAGCGCCGGAATAATGCCATCCCAGGCCGTCGGCGTCCATTCGACATCCACCCCCATGTCATCGGCCAGTTTTTGTGCCACATCTATTTCAAACCCGACGAGGTCGCCGTTGACGTCCCGCATTGTCCAGGGACGGAACATCGAAATACCGACTTTCAGCACCCCTTCGCGCTTGATGGATTCCAGAACACTTTCGCCGGACAGCGCCTGTGTCGTGGATTGTGCGAGGGTCTGGCCTGCCCCTGCAAGCAGCATGCTTGCGACCAGCGCCAGGCCCATCGTTCTTCTATAAAGTGTCATGCAGTCTCTCCGTCCTGTTGGATTGTGATAGAGTTTTTATCTGAAGGCGTGTTCGGTCAGTCATGTGCCACCCGCTTTTCCAATGCGGTAACGCCAAAGGACATCAGCAGTGTGATCACCAAATAGATGACGGCCACGGTGAACCAGATCTCGAAGCTCATGTATGTTTCGCTGATCAGGTTACGGCCCACAGTCGTCAGTTCCGCCACCGCGATTACGCTGACGATGGCCGATGACTTTACCAGCTGCACCGCTTCTCCGGTCAGCGGCGGCAGCATCAGCGGCACGGATTGGGGCAGGATGATGTAACGGTAGGACTGCGTTTTGGTCATCCCGATGGATTTCGCGCCCTCCCATTGGCCCTGCGCAACTGAAAGGATGCCGGCACGAAATATTTCCGACAGCAACGCACCGTGGAACACGCCAAGGCAAAGGATCGCAGAGGTGACCCTATCCCAGCCAAAGATCGGCCCCAGGACGTAGTAGAATAGGTAGACCAGCACCAAAAGCGGCATGTTGCGCAGGAACTCCAGCAGCGCGAGTGACAGCGCCTTGCCGATGACCAGGTCGGACAATCGGGCCAGGGCCATGACCAGGCCAATCAAGACCGCGAGCAAAAACGAGCTGATGGAGAGGACAAAGGTCATCCCCAGACCGATGATCAGTTCGCCAAGCTGAAAGCCATCTTCGGTATAGGTCCAGATGTAACGCGGGATATTGTACCACTGCCAATTGTAGCCCATCCGCGCGGCACCGGCATAAGCGCCGTAGATAAGCGCGCCCATCACGAGCAGGTAAAGTCCAATTGCAAAGCCGGTCGAGCTGGTGACGCGCTGCACCAGCGGAAGCGGGCGGCTTGCATGCGCGGCGATATGTTCAGTCGTAACGGCCATCAGTGTTGCAGGATCTTTTGCAGAAAGTCGCGGCACCGCGCGGTGCGCGGGCTTGTAAAGAA
>JBCCYF010000080.1:0-20551 GCA_039190275.1 Pseudomonadota bacterium
GGCGGGTACATCGCGCATTCCGATACTACCAAGCACGAGAGATGAGCGATGAGGCGCAAGTATTCGCGCGGCAATTTTGCCATCCGAATGTTCAGATCGACCTGCTCGGCGTCTGGGACACGGTGCGCGCGCTGGGACTGCCCTACCCCCTTCTAAGCCGTCTTGCGCCCATGGCGACGGAGTTTCATGATCACAACCTTGGTCACAACGTACGTTGGGCCCTGCAGGCGCTCGCGCTGGATGAAAACCGAACCGCCTATGCACCATTGCCATGGAAAAAGCAGCCTGGCTGGAATGGTCTCCTTGAACAGGTCTGGTTTGCGGGTGCGCATTCGGATGTGGGCGGTCAGCTGGGTCACTTTCCGGCAGCGCGGCCTTTAGGAAACATCCCGCTTGTGTGGATGCTTGAACGGGCGGAGATGGCCGGACTGATCCTGCCACCCAATTGGCGCGAACGGTTTGAGACCGATGCGACCGCCCCCGCAATCGGCGCATTCCGGCGGCAGGCACGCTTCTTTCTTGCCCGCGCCCCGCGCCAGGCCGGCGCCTGTGGTTCCGAGGCCGAACACCCATCTGTGCAAGAGCGTCGCGATGCACTTCCAGGGTATCACCCCAAGGCGCAGTGGGTCTCAACACCCCAGCCCATGCACCGGATGCAAATCAGCTGAACATGAAACCGAACAACACCGCTGGCCCGGTCAAAGCCGCCCCGGCGACCCCAATCGCCCAACGCGCGGCTGTGCCGGTGAACCGGCGCCACAAAAGGACCAACAGTGCCATGCATGCCGCGACCTCTATGGTTCCCGCGATCCGGCCATACGCGCGCGGATCCCAATAGCTGACCGGGCTTTCAAACACCCAGTCGCTTAGCGGCCAGAAGTGCGGCCGCCCGTCGTCATGATGCAGCGGAAAGTCGAACCCCAGGTGCAAAAGGGCCGCAAGCGCGAAGACGGTCAGGGATTCTGAACGAAGGGCCACGCCAACCAACGCCACCGCGCCCCAGACCAGGAAGGAGTTGTCGACCGCAAAGACCTGCTGCCATGCCTCCGAAAAATAAAGCTCATTGAACACCCGAGCCGGTGTGGCCCCGGACGCCAGCGCCGCGGCCGCCATCAGGTAAAGTGACAGGTCAGGCGCAATGGCCCCGCTCAATGCCGCGATATTCCGGCGGGGCTGGCCCGGGCGCGCAAATGCAGCCGCTGCAAAGATAATATGAGCAGGTGTATTCATCGGCCGAACAAACCACCAATGTATGCGCGTCGGCGCACCGTATGCAGCGCAGCTTTGTAGCTTGGGTCTTTGGGAACGGCCAAATCGGCCCCGCCACATGCCCGCCAAATGTCGTGGCGTCGGTGCGGGGATGGGGACAATGCCCTAACGCTGGCGTGATCTGTCCAGCAGAACGGCAAGTTCACTGCGGACGATGTTGCGGATCCGCGCTTCGAGGCCGCCACCCAGTGCCTGTTCAAGTTCGTCACGCACTAACTCGCCAATTATTCCGCGAAGCTCATTCTCGTCTATGATGGGTACTTCGGGTTCGGGGGGTGTTTCGGGCTCTTCCGCAACCCGCACGCCTGCGCCCAAAATGAGGGGTGCCGGACTTGGGGGTTCTTGGGACGCTTGTGGTTCCGGCTCAGGCGCTGCCGCACGCGCCTCGGCCTCGGTTACCGCGCTGCGGATCGCTGCCAGCAGCGCATCTTCTTCGGGTGGCGCGGCCCCTCCATGGTTCCGATCAGTGTCACTCATGGCATCCTCCTTTGGCGTGGGCCCGGGCTGCCAAGGCCCCTATCGGCTGTAACGATCCCGCAGCTTATCCAATATCGACCCTTCGACGGTACTATAGGGACCGTTTTGGACCCGATTGAAGTTCACATCAGGATCATATGTCGGAATACCAAGGTTGAGATGCTTAACGGTTAACAGCCCCATCGCCGACAGCAATTGATACGCGGCCACGTATTCGTCACGCAATGACGACGCCAACGCGAACTCAGCGTCCCGCAAGTCCTGCTCAAGGTCGAGCACATCAAGTGTCGTCCGCGCGCCCAACGATGCTTCCTCGCGACCGCCTTCAAAGGCCACCGTAGCGGCCCGGACTTCTTGCTGATTGGCCGTGATTGTTGCACGTGCGACCGCAAGGTTGGACCAGGCGCTGCCCAGGTTTTGCCGGACCGCACGGGCGGTATTCTGAACATCAAACTGGCTCTGTGCCAAATTTGCCTCGGCCTGGCGGACAAGCGCGCTCAACTGTCCGCCCTGGTAGATCGGCAGGTTGCCGGTCACTGACAGTCCGGCCGATGTGTCACGCGAACGGCCCGAGGTGAACGCGTTCCCGGGCGTATCGGAATACGTGACATCCGCGCCCAGCGAAACGGTTGGACCGCGTGCAGCCCGCGCCCGGGTCAAATCAAACTCCGCCGCGATCTGGTTGAACCGGGCTGCATTAAGCTCGGGTTGTTCCCGCATTGCGATCGCTTCCGCCTGCGCCAGAGTTGCGGGCAGTTCCGGCAGCACCGGCGGCGGCTGAGGCGTACCGGCGGGACGTCCGACAGCGGCCAGGAAATTCTCACGCGAAATGGCCAGACTACCCAGCACCAGCGCCTCGTTAGCGCGCGCCGCAGCCAAGCGCGCCTCGGACAGGCTCACATCCGTGCGGGTGACCTCGCCCAGGTCGAACCGGTCCTGCGTCGCGCGCACCTGCTCGGCCAGAACAGAGACATTGTTGCGGGCCACATTCACCGATTCAATGTCACGACGCACATCCATGAAAGCGGTAACCGCGTCGAGCAGGACGGCCTGCTCATCACTGATCAGGAACCAACGCTGCGCGGATACAATCGCCCGGGCGGACTCAACTGCCGCTGCTGTTTCGCCGTGATCATATATCAACAGCGACGCATTCAGCGAGGCGGAGAAACTGTTGTCGATGTCCCAATCATCATCGTCAGAGGCATCCAAATCTCCGCGCGCCGTGGCCGAAACATTCGGTCGCCGGGCCGAACGCTGCAAGGGAACATTCTCGTCAAAACTCCGCAACGACGCCCGGCTGGACTCTAGCGCCGGACTATTCTGATAGGCGTGGATCAATGTCTCGGTCAGCGTTTGCGCCCGCGCAGCGTTCTGGTCGACAGACATGCTCAGCACCATCGCCAGCGACATTGCAACTGCAACTGCTTTCATCATTCCTTGCCCTTCGATAATCCTTCACCAAAAACTAGACGCATCCCCAAGGCGGATCAACACTTCCTAGAACTCAAAAACAGTTGGC
This sequence comes from Pseudomonadota bacterium, assembly GCA_039190275.1. Taxonomy (GTDB): domain Bacteria; phylum Pseudomonadota; class Alphaproteobacteria; order Rhodobacterales; family Rhodobacteraceae; genus Halovulum. Next base: position 3,269 of record JBCCYF010000080.1, read on the forward strand.
TGCTTAAACCCCGGTAAAAGTGGCGCGGTTGCATCGAACCCCTGTCGCCAGGACAGTGTTTCGCCCAGTTTCACACCGAACTGGACCACCCCGGCATTGCCCTGCACAAATATTGCGCCGATGCGCCCGCCGTCCTTGAGCTGGGCTAGGATTGCCTGGGGAACCGACTCGACCCCGCCCTCAATCATGATGACGTCAAACGGTCCATGCGACGGATCCCCCTCGGCCAAAGGCGCCTGAGAAATAACAGCGTTGTCGAACCCCTCGTCCGAAAGGCTTACCGCAGCGTCCCTGGCCATGTCGGCATCCTCTTCGATGCCAACCACAGCTTCCGACAGGCAGGAAATCACCGCTGTGGAGTATCCAAGCCCCGCGCCGATATCCAAAACAAGATCACCGGGGTTGATTTCCAGCGCATCCAGCATCTTGCTGAACACTCGCGCGTCAAGGATAACACGATGGGCCCCCAGATCGATATGCGTCCCAGCATAGGCCACCGGGCGCAGGCTGGTCGGGACAAACACCTCCCGGCGCACCGCGAGCATCGCTTCGATTATCGGGTACAGCGTCACGTCCGAAGGCCGAACTTGGCAATCCACCATCGTGGCGCGCGCTTCGGCAAAGTTCATCATAGGGGTCTTCCCGTCGTGTGCTACCGGTACCCCCGTGTGCCACACTCCATCACGCCGGGCAACGGCCCGCAGCGATCATTTCACGTCAGTGCGCAAGACAGCAACCGGCCGTACAATCCTTCTTTTTTGAGCTCCTGATAGACAGAGGGCAACGAATCGGAGATGTGCTGAGTTTTAAGTGAAATGATCTGCATGACCGGAGGATAGCGTTAGGACAAATCAAAACCGACCGCCGGATTTGGTTTCCTCTGACTGACCGAGCCCCGAACTTGCTATCGGAGCAATCGCGTAAAAGCATCCACATAATGACAAATGCGGGTGGCACAGGCCCATGGCGCTACAGAGGTGCGGCGCAAGCCATCGGAAACGCCAAAGCAGGGTAACAGGCGATGGTCTGGCTCACCGCCAGTACGAGGCAGATCACAAGAGCAAAGCGGACAAATAAAACGCCGCAGAAAAGAACGAAACCAAAACATGAATGTGTGGATAGACGGTCCGCAAGTTGGACGCTTCGGACGTAAGTGCTTGAAGTTAAATGGAGGCGAGTACCGGAATCGAACCGGTGTACACGGATTTGCAATCCGCTGCGTAACCACTCCGCCAACTCGCCCTGCCGTCGACCTCAATGGATTTATCCGCGCGGTATAGATTGTGCAATAGCCGGTTTGGCACGCGGAACGAAGGGCCGGAGGCCGCGTATTGTCCGGCGCGGTATCATTGCACGGCCTACGTCTACCGGTACGCGGCGTGCTTAAACAGAGCGAACCGAGCCGTTCCTGGCTCTCAAGGGTGCACCTGCTTTGAGGGGGGGGGCAGTCGATTGAGGTTGGCGGCACCGGTTCATTATCTCGCGCCAAACTTGTCCGCTTCTAGGGGGCACTACGGCACCATCCACAGGGCTTGGACTTCACTTTGCCTACACTGGGATGCCAAACCCCGCGGGCGGCTCAAACCATCACACCCCAGAATCTAACAACCGAAGCTTCGACATGCGCTTAGACCTGCCCGTGATTGGACCTACATCTCAGAAGTAACCTGTACCAGTTGATCATGCAGACCTATTGTCTCGGGTGCCCTTAAGATCTTCAAACTCCGCTACGGTCCGCGCGAGGCCCTGTTTCAGATCAATCTGCGGACGCCACCCCATGGAAGTCAGCCTTGTGCTGTCCATCAGTTTGCGCGGCGTCCCGTCAGGTTTGGTCGGATCCAAGGCAATCTTGCCATCGTACTCCGCGACCTTTGCAATGCGGTCGGCCAGGTCACGGATTGATATTTCCTGGCCGGAGCCGACATTGATATGCGCCGCGTCCGAGTAGGATTTCATCAAGAACACCAAAGCATCGGCCAGATCGTCAGCATGAAGAAATTCTCGCAACGGCGTACCCGATCCCCAAAGCTTGATCTCGCGAACACCGGTATTCCGGGCCTCTACAACCTTGCGCACAAGTGCGGGCAGAACATGACTGGTTTCGGGATCGTAATTGTCACCTGTGCCATAGAGGTTGGTCGGCATCGCCGAGATGAAGTCGGCGCCATGCTGTTGCCTATACGCCTGACAAAGTTTGATACCGGCGATTTTTGCAACAGCGTACCACTCGTTAGTGGGTTCCAATGGGCCGGTCAGAAGCGCATCTTCCGGGATGGGTTGCGATGCCAATTTGGGGTAAATGCAGCTTGATCCCAAGAACATCAGTTTGGACACGCCCACTGCATGGGCCGCTTTGATGACATTCGCCTCGATCATCAGGTTGTCATAAAGAAAGTCGGCCGGATAGGTATCGTTTGCAAGAATGCCGCCGACCCTGGCAGCAGCAAGAAAGACAGCGTCCGGCCGTGCCTGCGCGAACCAGGCCTCAACTTCAGCCTGGCGGATAAGATTCAGGTCTGACCTGGTGATGGTCAAAACCTCGCAGTCCTCCTGCTCAAGTCGCCTGACCAGTGCGCCCCCCACCATGCCAAGGTGACCGGCGACAAAGATCCGCTTGCCAGAAAGGGAGAACGTCACGTCAGGCATTGCGCTTGGCTTCGTTCAGGTCGGACTGCACCATTTCCTGGACCAGTTGTTCAAAGCTGATCTGGGCTTCCCAGCCCAGCTTCTGGCGCGCGCGTGACGAGTCGCCAAGCAGTGTTTCCACCTCGGTTGGACGAAAGTAGTCCGGATCGACGCGCACCACCACACGTCCGCTTTTGTCTCGCGCGACCTCGTCCACGCCCTCACCTTTGAAGCTAAGTGGCATGTCCAGCGTTTCGGCGGCGCAACGCACGAACTCCCGGACAGAGTATTGGGTTCCGGTCGCTATGACGAAATCCTCGGGGTCATCCTGCTGCAACATGAGCCACATCATCGCAACATAATCACGTGCGTGCCCCCAGTCTCGTTTGGCGTCCAGATTGCCGAGCGCCAGATCCGTTTGCATCCCCAGCTTGATCCGTGCAAGGGCCCGCGTAATCTTTCGGGTCACGAAGGTTTCGCCTCGTACCGGGCTTTCGTGGTTGAACAGGATGCCGTTGCAGGCATAAAGCCCGTAGGCTTCGCGATAGTTCACGGTAATCCAATATGCATAAAGCTTGGCCACCGCATAGGGTGAGCGTGGATAGAACGGCGTGGTCTCACTCTGTGGAACCTCCTGAACCAGACCATAAAGCTCTGATGTTGAGGCCTGATAGAACTTCGTTTTCTTACCGAGACCCAGGAAACGAATAGCTTCGAGGATCCGTAGTGCACCCAGCGCGTCAGAATTCGCAGTATACTCGGGTTCTTCGAACGAGACGGCGACATGGCTTTGCGCCGCCAGGTTATAGACCTCATCCGGTCTGACAGTCTGCAATATTCGCGTCAGCGAAGAACTGTCTGTCATGTCTCCATGGTGCAGACGGAACCGCCCGCTCCGTCCTGGCTCCCCTTCGAAAAGGTGATCGATCCTTGCGGTGTTGAAAAGCGAGGTTCTGCGTTTAATGCCATGGACCTCGTATCCCTTGTCGAGGAGAAACTCAGACAGATACGCACCGTCCTGGCCGGTGACCCCGGTGATGAGTGCCTTTCTCAAGAAATCGAACTCCACGTTGTAGGATTGCTGTATCTTACGCTTCGACCGACCCGTTTAGCGCCAAAGCGCCTTACCGTCTAGGACTGAAGACATATATATATGTTTGCGACTCTGGCATTGCCCGAAGTTTGGCTGCCGCAGCTGGATGGTACTCTACTCATTGATGATTGCCTCCATCCAACTACACCGTTTATCAGCAATTCGCTGACCTGTCGGAACCGATCCCAATGGCCACTCGGCGTCGGCATTACCAAAGGTGCAGGTTGAACCGGAGCTGATGTGTCCGCCCGGTCTTCATTTGGCTATGCTGTTTAAATACCAACCTGGGCATGAAGTATCCTCTAGATACACTTGATTGAGGCGCTGCAGACCCAATGACCTGCTCAAGCAGGTCAGCCGCCGATAATCTGGCGCCCGGTTGCTGTAGGCGATCCACGATCCTATCGGCGCTTCCTTTAAGCTGTGTTTGTGAGGACAAGCTGCTTCGCCAGTCTCAGAGTTTTCTCATCCGCGACCGCGGTCAAAAGCTCTAACATATCTCCCGCGTCCTTTCGACCCAACGCAGCGTAAGACACCGCGCAGCAGAACGAAGCCATGACATGGCCACTTCGCGCCTTTTCAGCCAGCGCATGCAGGTATGGCAAAGTGCGACCCGGTTTCTTGTTTCTAAGCAGGACAAGGAAGCGTTTACGTAAATCTGACGGTTCTGCAATGATACCGGCAAGGCTGGACTCCGCTTCTTCCGATTTCCCGTCTTCGTAGAGGCTACACGCCTGAACAAACAGCAGAAACGGATTGACCGGATCGAGGGTGCACGCAGCTTCAAGAAGACGCCAAAATGGCTCTCGCGTGGCAATGGTTTCACCCGCCAGAACAAACGCCGCGCGCGCCGCGAACGCTTTCTGGTGCGGGGAAATCAGATCAGAGGACGGGGGCGCGTCCAGGACATGGTGTTCAATCATCCTAACCGCTTCCTCAGCGTCAAACATCCTGTCCGGTCTTTCAAGCGTTACTTGGGCCAGCCAGGCGCCAAGGACCGCAAACCCACTGGTGCCTGCTATTATGCGAGAGCAGCGCCCAAGAAGGCAGATATCAAACAGCGCGTTCTGAACATCGTCATACCCCTCCCGGTCACCCAAGTCCGCCGCGCAAAATGCACCATGGTTGTCCCTCAGATAGGCAAGAAGTTGCGGGTCCTGCCCAAAGAGCACCGGTGTCACACCGGACGCCTTCATGCGGCTAACCATCTCGATGGCCAATGGATAGGAAACGACCTTGGCATGAAAACTGTCCATCTCGCGGTGGATGCCGTAAACAATATCACCTGCGCGTAAGTGGATCGCCGCAGCCTCAGTTGTCGGCAACTGAGCGTTTGCAGCGGCAGCCCGCGCGGTTTCCATTTTTTCTGTCAGCTGGATAGACGCGAAAGCCTTGGCGATCTGCTGATCAAATGACACTCCGGGAAATCGTCGCGCAAACTCAGATTTGGAAAACGAGGTTGTAACCGAGATCTTCGTCCCCGGTGCAACACCGACGCTTGCCAATGCCCCAATGGCTTCGGGCAGCGGCACCAGTTGCGACGGATCGAAACATTCTTCCGCAATAAGGTGCTTTTGCACGAACTCTTCTGCGAAGAATTCCCCCGCGTGTGTCACGGCATGGAGGTCGCGCACCTGAGGATTCATCGAAGGCCACGTGAAACTAAATGTTCCACCATGCACGTCGGCCAAGACCATAGCCATCATCAAATTGCGCAAACGGGGCCCGAGGCCGTCAGTGGCTCGGGCCACGAATACCGGCCCGCCGCCGGATACCATCAGATCCAATTAGGTTCTCCAGCTTTTGGTCCCAAATGCCAGCCATGCCGAGGGTAGATCAAATGTACCCAGAGACACTCGAGACTGCTCAAAAAAGTCATATCTGTCGGATCGAGACTGGATGTATCATGAACCGCTTAATGCCTGCATTTAAATATTACTCACCGGCCGTAATGCGCTACTTCGGCGCCCGCTACAAGCCGGAAGACCCGGGCCCGCTTGGCAGTGGGAGCCGTTGGACAGGATGTTAGTGCGTTTCGCCTTTGGGTTGAATCACCCTATACCACCTGAAATGAAGTAATTGAAAGCTTTTGGTCACAGCTGATGGTTCCAGTAAAAGGCGAAACGCCACAGGTATCCTCTTGTCGCTGCCCCGATCCCTCTGACAAAAGCAGTGCGCTTCGCCACAAGGGGCCAACGCCCATGCATTCCGGCGACAGATCACCTAATCGAAAGGCACGTTTGTCGTCGATGCATGGCGCGCTGCGGGACTTCGGGCCGGAAATCGATGAGGCCTGAGCCTAGTGCGCAATCATGACGTGTCGGACAGCCGTGTAATCCTCAAGCGCATACATCGACATGTCTTTGCCGTAGCCAGATTGTTTAAGCCCGCCATGGGGCATCTCGTTAACCAGCATGAAATGCGTGTTCACCCAGGTGCACCCGTATTGCAGGGCTGCGGAGGCCTCCATCGCTTTGCCGATATCCCCGGTCCACACGGAACTCGCCAGGCCATAGGGGCTGTCGTTGGCCCAGTCGATGACCGGATCATCATCGGAAAAGCGGGTGACCGAAACCACGGGACCAAAGACTTCGCGTTGCACGATCTCATCCTGTTGCAACGCTTCGGCAACAACCGTGGGTCTGTAGTAGAACCCGGTTCCCTGTACCGCCGATCCGCCGGTCACGATCTCGATATGGGATTGCTCAGCAGCGCGTTCGACAAAACTTGCCACTCGGTCACGCTGGCGGGGCGAGATCAGCGGCGGGATCTCGTTGAGCGTATCATCGTCATTGTCGTAGACGATGCTCGCAGCAGCGGAGGAGAGGTCTGCAACAAAGTTGTCATAGATGCTGGCATGAGCGTAGACACGGCAGGCGGCAGTGCAGTCTTGGCCCGAGTTGTAGTAGCCGAAGGCCTTGAGCCCATCGATCGTGCGCGCCAGATCCGCATCCCCATAGACCAGTACTGGCGCCTTACCACCCAGCTCAAGATGGGTGCGTTTGACGCCCTTGGAAGCCGCCATCAGCACCTTTTTCCCGGTCGCCACATCACCGGTGATCGAGATCATGTCGACACCTTGTTGATTGACCAGGGCGTTGCCGACCGACCCACCCTGACCCGTGATGACGTTCACAACACCTTCGGGCAGGATGTCCGCAAGGATCCTGGCAAATGCCAGCGCGGTTAGCGGGGTCTGCTCCGACGGTTTCATCACGACTGTATTGCCGCCGGCGAGTGCCGGAGCGAGCTTCCAGGCCATCATCATGATCGGGTAGTTCCAAGGCGCGATGGAGGCCACGACGCCAATTGGATCGCGCCTGATCATCGAGGTATGGCCTTCCATGTAGCCGCCCGCCACAGGCCCGTGCATATTGCGCACCGCGCCAGCGAAGTATCGGAAGCAATCGGCGACCGCAGGGATCTCTTCATTCTTCACCTCGTTGATAGGCTTTCCGCAGTTCAGTGCTTCCAGGGCTGCGAGGTTTTCAAGATCGGCTTCCACCGCATCCGCGATCTGCAAAAGCAGGCCAGACCGCTCGCCCGGGGTTGTCTTTGCCCATGTCGGGAAGGCGGCACGCGCAGCAGCGACGGCGCGGTCGATCTGATCTGGGTTGGCCTCAGGCATCTTGAGGATCGTCTCGCCGGTGCGAGGGTTCAGAACAGTCTCTTCCGTCTCGGTGCCCGCCTCAAAGGCGTTCCCGATGAGCATTTTGGTTTCCATCAGTTCTCTCCCGTTTCTATTTACCTTGTCCCGCGACCGCCTCGGTCCCCCGGGTCAAGAAATACGCGCCGAGGATCGGCAGGAATGTGACCAGCACCACGACCATTGCCACGACATTGGTGACAGGGCGTTGCCGCGGCCGGACCAGCTCTTCGAGCATCCAGATCGGCAGGGTTTGCTGCTGGCCCGCTGTAAAGGTGGTGACAATGACCTCGTCAAAGCTCAGCGCAAAGGCGAGCATGCCGCCGGCCAGCAGTGCGGTGGCTATGTTGGGCAAGATAACAAAGCGCAGGGTTTGCCAGTAGGTAGCGCCCAGATCCATCGAGGCTTCGATCAGGCTGGCAGCGGTCCGGCGAAACCGTGCCACGGCGTTGTTATAGACCACGACAATGCAGAACGTCGCGTGCCCCAGTATAATCGTCCAGGTGCTAAAGGGGATGTCGGCAAGACTGAATGCAGAGCGCAGCGATATGCCGGTAATGATCCCGGGCAAGGCTATCGGAAGGATTACCAAAAGGGAGATGGTTTCGCGCCCAAAGAACTTGGATCTTGCAACCGCCGCTGCGCACAGCGTGCCAAGGACCATGGCGATCACTGTCGAAACGCAGGCCACTCGAAGCGACAATCCAAGCGCTTGCCAGACATCGGGGCGGTTCCACGTCACCTCGAACCACCTGAGGGTCAGGCCCGGGGGCGGCCATTGGTAGCTTTTGTCTTCTGTTGTGAAGGCGTAGACGAAGATCAGAATGATCGGCAGGTGCAGAAACAGCAGCCCGCCGATTGCCGCGATCCTGAGGCTCAGAGACGCTTTAGAGTGCATCGAACGCCCCTGCCCTTTTGGCCAGCGTCAGGTAGATGCCCATCACCACAATTGGCACCACTGCAAAGGCGGCCGCCAACGGGATGTTTCCGGCTGTGCCTTGGAACTGATAGACAGCCTGACCGATCATCCGAGCCGAGGTGCCGACGATCTGCGGGATGATGTAATCGCCCATCGTCAGCGAAAAGGTGAAAATGGACCCGGCAACGATCCCCGGCAGTGCGAGCGGCAGGATCACATGGCGTAGCGTTTGCGCGGGCCGTGCGCCGAGATCTCCGCTGGCCTCCAGCATCGAAGGCGGGACACGTTCCAGCGAGGCTTGGATCGGAAGGATCATAAATGGCAGCCAGACATAGAGGAACACAAGGAACGTGCCTGTCCAACTGACTGAAAGGGAATTGCCGCCGACAAGCGGAATGGCGAGATAGGCTTCAAGCACCCAAGCCAGGTGCAGGGTCTCGAAGAGCCAGTTCAGGATGCCTTCCTTGGCCAGAATAAGCTTCCAGGAATAGACCTTGACCAGATAGCTCGACCAAAGCGGAAGCATGACGCCAAGGTAGAACACTGCTTTCCAGCGGCCCCTGGCATAGCGCGCCGCATAGTAGGCGATCGGGAAGGCCACGATAGCCGCAGCGACTGTTACCGCTGCAGCCATCGCGATGGTGCGCAGCAGGATATCGAAGTTAGACGCGCGCAGCAGTTCGCCGTAGGTTTTTAACGTGAATTCATAGTTGATCAGACCCGAAAACTCGTCGATTGAAAAGAAACTCTGGGCCAGCAAAGCGAAGAGCGAACCGAGATAGACGATACCCAACCACAAGAGCGGCGGCGTGACCAACATCGCAAGCAGCAGCCTGGGACGCCGCCAGAGTGCGTCCGATACAGGGGAAGGCGCCGCGTCAGCCATCGGTACGGTTCATCATGTGCAACGCGCTTTCGTCCCAGGTCAACGAAACGGTTTCGTTCGCGTCTGGGACGGCCATGTCTTTGGGGAGGAGGACTTTTAGGGTGATATCCCCACATGCCACTTCGATCCGCGTCGCGGCGCCAAGGAAGGCCTGCGCAACGACCGTGCCCGACAGCGGGCCGTCGCCAAGCCGGATCGCCTCGGGGCGTAGGCTGGCAGGGGTGTCTTGGCCTGTCAGCCGCGCGACCAACCCGGCGGGAAGCACATTGGAAGCGCCTACAAAATCCGCCACGAATGGGGTCTTCGGCCGGTCATACACCTCTTCGGGGCTGCCCACCTGCTGTATGCGCCCTTCACTGAAAACAGCCACACGATCAGCCATCGACAGCGCCTCTCCCTGATCATGTGTGACAAAGACAAAGGCGATCCCGAGTTGACGTTGCAGAGATTTCAACTCGCCCTGCATCTGCTCGCGGAGCTTGAGGTCAAGCGCACCGAGCGGTTCGTCAAGAAGCAGTACTTTCGGCTGCATCACCAAAGCACGGGCCAACGCGACCCGCTGGCGCTGACCGCCTGATAGCTCGGATGGTTTGCGATGCCCGTAGCCCTCCAGCGCGACCAACGCCAGCGCCTCATCGGCCGCCGCCCGGCGCGCAGGTTTGGCATCCCCCCGCACCATCAAACCATAGGCCGCATTGTCCCGCACATTCAGGTGCGGAAACAGCGCATAGTCCTGAAAAACCGTATTCACGGGTCGACGATACGGCGGTGTGTCTGTCGCATCCTCTCCGAAGATTGCAATGGAACCGGCGGTCGGTTTCTCAAAACCAGCAATAAGGCGCAGGCAGGTCGTTTTGCCCGATCCGGATGGACCGAGGAGGGCAAAGAACTCGCCTGCACCGATCTCCAGATCCACTCCATCTACCGCGCGAACCTCGCCGAAATGCCGTGAAACACCGAAGAAAGAAACTGCTGGCGTCATGTCTTGCCGGGGTGCGTGCGCGGCGGGGATCCCGCCGTGCGGGGCATGTCTGGCGTTACCGTCCACCAATCACGCCGATGTAGTCCGAGACCCAACGATAGTAGGGGACACATTCACCCTGGCTTTCGCATTGGGTCACCGGCGTGGTCCAGAAACGCACTTGTTCAAAGTTGTCGAAACCATTGGCGGTGCAGCCTTCGGCGGTCTGCATCCCGCGACCGTCGGTGCAGGCAGCGGGCACGGCCGGGTTCGCGCCGAACCAAACCGACAAGTCGGACATGAGGTTCGAGGACAAGGTGTGTTCCATCCACATATAAGCACAGTTCGGATTGGCACTGTCGACATGCATCATCGTTGTGTCAGCCCAACCGGTGACACCCTCCTCGGGGAAAACCGAAGCGATGGGCGCGCCGTCCCCCTGGAGCAAGTTGCGCTGGAACGGCCAGGAGCCTGAGGCGGCCATACCTTCGTTCTTGAAATCATCGATCTGGATAAATGCGTCGTGCCAGTAGCGGCTGACCAGCGTGCGCTGAACCCTTAGCAGATCCAGTGCAGCGGCATATTGATCCGCATTCAACTCATAGGGTGAGGCAATGCCCAGTTCGGGCTGGTGCGTCATCAGATACAGGGCGGCATCTGCAATGTGAATCGGGCCATCATAGGCTTGCACACGGCCGATGTTGCTTTCCCCGTCAGGCAGGGTGGTCTCCTCAAAGACCACGTTCCAGGATGTGGGCGGGCTGTCACCAAAAACCTCTGTGTTGTACATCAGGATGTTCGGGCCCCACATATACGGTGTGCCGTAGTGAGTGCCGTCAACAAAGTGCCAAGGCGCTTCCTTCAGTCTGTCGTCAATCGTGTCCCAGCTGCTGATCAGCGATGTGTTGATCGGTTGGACGCGCTTACCCGCAACCATACGCAGGGAGGCATCGCCCGAGGCGGTCACAAGGTCAAAGCCCCCTTCGTTCATAAGGGCCACCATCTCATCCGAGGTATTGGCGGTCTTGACGTTAACCATGCAACCGGTGGCCTCTTCGAAGCTGGTGACCCAGTCAAAGCTGTCCACTGTCTCACCACGCTCGATATAGCCGGGCCACGCAACGATATTGAGTTGACCTTCACCCGCGCCCAATTCCGTCACCATTTCCGCGACCATAGGCTGAGCCATGAGTGTCGCCGCGGCACAGGCCGCGACCGTGGACTTCAGTACACCTTTCACGATGCATACTCCCGATGTTGATGGCGTTGATTGTTCTTGGCAAAGCATGTCGCGGCACAGTGTTTCAGGCAAATTCAATTTTCTGTTGTGTATTTTCGGTTTTTCCGAATTAACGCAAGCGTGGTGCGTGAAAGCTCTGCGCTACCGAAAGGAACATGCGCGTCGCATCCGACACTCCAGCCCCGCGCCGCCAGACCAACCCCACCTGGATGACCGGTAATTGGGTCGATACGTCACGGCTGTCGATCCTGTCACCTTCAAGCGACCATGGGCGATAGACAAGATCTGGAAGGAACGAGACGCCGGCGCCGCTGGCCACCAGGGACCGGACCGCTTCAACCGATCGCGTCCGAAACGCGATACGGGGTTTGACCGGAAAACTGGACAAAAGCCGACCCGCTTCGTCCTGCATCTCCTCAACATCCAAGACGATCTGCGGTTCGGCGGACAAATCTTCGAGCGAGATGCTCTCTCGTGCCGACAAAGGATGTCCAAGCGGCAGCCATAACCGATAAGGCGACACCGCCAGCAACTCTGTGTGCAATGCTGCTGGGTTGCGCAGCCGATCGACCAGCATTACCGCTACATCAAGCTCGCCACCGACAAGCAGATGTTCCAGGTACTCCGGGCTGTCTTCAAGCGCGCTTACATCGATCTGGGGTTGCGCCCGTCGAAAACGCGACAGGAGGTCCGACAGAACATAGCCGGACGTCAAGGATGTCACACCGATGTTCAGCCGCCCCGCAACGTTGCTTTGCTCCCCTGCCAGGCTGATCTCCGCATTGGAAATTTCGGCTAAGATTGCTTTGGCATGACGGATGAAGACATGGCCGTGGTGGGTCATCTCAACTCCGCGCCGGCGACGCTCAAAGAGCTGAAGTCCGAGCCGCCCCTCCAGATCCTTCACCGCTTCGGTCAGCGTACTTTGCGAAATCGCCAGTTCCGCAGCGGCCCTGCTAAACGAACCATGTTCGGCAACCCCGACAAAATACTTTGCTTGCTTGAGCGTGAAGGACATCAGCCTGCGCATTTCTTTCCGACCAGGGTCAAGGCGTAAACAGACATGCGGCGCTACGCAACGATCGCACGGGCACGCGCCAAAAGTGCCGGATGCCGCAACGCAAAGGAATGTCGGCCCCTGCGATGAAGATCCTTCCGATCGTTCTACAACTTGTTGAACAAACACAACCGCATTGGCCCGCCGTCCATGCCCAAGACTTTCTTTGTTCCCAACCGCAGTTTCGCGGGCCTTTTGCTGGCCAACACGATCCTTGGCGCGGCGTTTCCTGTACAACTTATTCTGGGCGGTCTGGCAGGGTTGATGTTGGCACCCGGTCCGGCACTGGCAACACTGCCTTCTTCAGTCCAGACGCTGGCGGGAATGGTCGCCGCCGCGCCCTTTTCGCTGCTGATGGGGCGAATGGGCCGGCGGGCGGGTTTTGCCCTTGGCGGTTTACTCACATTAGCTGGGGCCGCCGCAGCTGTGCAGGCACTGTATTGGCAGAGCTTCGCGCTGCTTTGCGCTGCCCATTTTCTGATGGGTGCAGGTTGGGCCTCTTTCCAGTATTTTCGTTTCGCTGCCGCAGAGGTGGTCGACCAGAATTGGCGACCGGTGGCGATATCGCTGATGCTGAGTTCTCTGCTGATTGCAGCTATTGTTGGACCGCAGGTGTTCATTGCCGCGCGGGACGCCCTCGCGCCTATCCCGTTTGCCGGTGCATATGCCGCAACCGGCCTGATCGCCTTGCTCGGCGTTATCCCTCTTGCGACCGTTCGGTTGCCTCGGCGCCAGAGCGGTCCGGCGACCGTACCGACCAACAGGTTTACTGTACTGGCCGCGCTTCGCCGTCGTCCGGTCTGGCGCGCCGTCGCCATCGCAGCGGTGTCACAGGGCGTCATGGTCTTTTTGATGATACCAACACCCATTGCCATGGTCGGATGCGGGTTTAGCGAGGATACGGCCAGCGATGTGGTGCGGTGGCACATCGTCGCGATGTTTGCCCCAAGCTTCTTCACTGGCTTTCTGATAAAGCGGTTCGGGGCTCAAACCATTGCCCTATCCGGACTTGCTATCATAATTCTAGCAGCGCTCGCTGCTGTCCTGGGCCTTTCTGCGATGCACTTCTACGGGTCTTTGATCATTCTGGGCGTCGGTTGGAACTTCGGGTTTATCGGAGGCACGACGATGCTGGACGCGGCTGTGTCCGAAACCGAAAAAGCGGCGGTACAGGGGGCGAACGATACCGTCATTGCATTTGTTTCTACGGTGTGTGCCTTCGCCGCTGGCTTTGTTGTTTCAGGCATGGGATGGACGTTTCTTGCCATGATCTCGGGGGGTATCGTTCTCTTCGCCCTTGCCGCCTTGGGATTGAGCTCTGTTTTCGCGACGCGCGCTAGACGTCCCTAACGACCTTTTCGCCGTCGCTCCGTGGTGTTCCGCACTTCAGCGCCAACAGATTTCTCAAGCTTCGCCATCCAATGGCTTGCCACAGAAGGAGCCAGGCCAAGCTCCCGACCAGCCGCACTGATGTTCAGCTTGTCCGAGGCCAAAACAAACAGGCGAAGGGCGTCCGTATCCATGTTATATCCAAAACCAGAATACTGATATCAACTCCGGCGTCTTTATACGGCAAATCACATCCTCCCTGTAAGGGTTGGTTCATTTCAACCCATGGAAACCTCACATGGCCTGCTACTCTGTTGACCAGGAGTTCGAACTCACCGTGTCACTTCTCTCAAGTCCTTGGAAAGTATGAGAAAGTGGTAGCTTTAACCTGCAAAGAACTGTCCTTAAACTGACTTTTGCCGAACGTATTGCTAACACCCGGAACCCAAGGGTCCGAATGCCGGTTTTATCTTTTCTGCTCAAAGGGTTAAGAGACAGTTTCAGCGAAAATTGCGGTATGGCGGAGAGACAGGGATTCGAACCCTGGGACGCTTGCACGTCAACGGTTTTCAAGACCGCCGCATTCGACCACTCTGCCACCTCTCCGGTTCGGGGTGGGGTGTAGCTTGGCCCGCGAGCCATTTCAAGCGGGCTGTGTATCGCGAGATGTCAACGCTCAGAAACCAGTGGCTTCCAAACTCCTGCGAATAGCAGTACTGTCGCGGAAAGAGCGAGAGCGCCGGGTTCATCGGCGCCGATTGGGCAGAGCTGTCAACACCCCGGGGGCGATATCTGGACCCGACGGGGGTTCGTGAAGGGGACTGAAATGAGCAGGCATCGCATTCATATCCTGACCTCAATTATCCTATGCAGCATAGCGCTGACCGCCTGCGACGAATTTCCCGATCTGGGCGGGGACACAAATGAAACGGCTGCGGCGCCCACACCTGCGGCCGGTGGGATCCTGCGGATTGAAGAACGTGAGGTTGAGCGGCCTGATATCTATGCGATCCAGGCCAGAGGGTTGTGGGATGGGCGCTTTTCGCTGGGCGGACGCTGGATCGCGGTGGCCGAAAACGTCAAAGCCGAGCGGATCAGGATCACCAATGTCGATAGCGGCCGTGTGGTCGAAGGTGCGCTGTTCCAGCGCGAGGCGAACCTGCCCGGTCCACCGCTAATGGTGTCGATGGATGCGGCGCAGGCCCTGGGCATGCAGGCCGGTTCGCCAGCCGAGCTTAAAGTCGTCGTGGTGCGCACGGAGACGGTGGAGATCCCGGCCGCTGTCCCACTGTCGCCTGCAGGACCGGAGGATGACGATACCGAAGCGCGTGAGGACGTGGCCCCAGCAATTGCCGCCGCCCCGGTCGAACGGACGGGGATCGACGCCGAAGTTGTCGCGGCGGTCACCGGCGTGGCAACGGCAGTTGCCGCAGCGCCCCCGCCTGCAGCGGCGCCCGCCAGCGACCCCGTGGTCGCCGAGGCGGGTGCGGTCGAAACCGGAATTGGCACAAGCACTTTGGAGAGCACGGTCTTGGGCGCACTTGATGCCGCTGAAACAGACGACAGTTCACCCCCCCAGGACAACGCAGCACCCGAAGGGTTCGCACCGATCCCAGGCATCGCCGCACAGGATGGCGCGCCCGCAAGAAGCCCCAATATTCAGGTCGCAACCGGCAGCAACAAAGATGGCGCCGATGCCGTTGCCCGGCGATTGAGCGGAGAGGACATACCCACGACGGTTCAAGCCGAAGGGGAAGAGGGGTCACAGATCTTCCGCGTGATAGCGGGCCCCTTCGCAACACAGGGCGCGTTCAATGTGGCTTTAGCAAAGCTTCGGGAGTTGGGCTATGAAGACGCATTTGCGACCGAGTAACGCAACAATGATGCGCCGTGTGGGTCGTGCTGCGAGCGTGGGCCTGCTGACCACCCTTGCCCTGGGACTGGCCATCGGTGAGCCCGCCAAAGCGCTTGATGTCTCGGCGCGCGCTGCGTTGATGGTCGATCACCAGACCGGCACGGTGCTGCTTTCCAAGGACGCCGAAACGCCGATGCCCCCCGCCTCCATGTCGAAGCTGATGACACTCTATATGCTGTTTGAGGCGCTGGATCAGGGGCGGCTTAGCCTGGATGATACCTTCCGCGTTTCAACCCGCGCCTGGCAGATGGGTGGATCCAAGATGTTTGTGCGGGAAGGACAGGATATCCGGATCGAGGATCTGATCCGTGGCGTCATCGTGCAGTCCGGCAACGACGCCTGTGTGGTGATCGCCGAGGGTCTGGCCGGCTCGGAAGGTGCTTTTGCCCAACGGATGACCCGTCGCGCCAGAGAACTGGGGATGCTGGACAGCACATTCGCCAACTCAACAGGCTGGCCGCACCCAGACCATCGCATGAGCGCAAAGGACCTTGTGCACATTGCCTCGCTGATCATTCGCGATTTTCCGCAATACTATCCGTATTTTGCCGAGACGACCTATACTTGGGATGACATTGAGCAGAACAACCGCAATCCTCTGCTCAACCTTGGGATCGGTGCCGACGGGCTGAAAACCGGCCATACGCAGGAGGCTGGGTACGGGCTCGTCGGTTCGGCCGAGCAGGATGGACGGCGTGTGACCTTTATGGTCACCGGTCTGGATACCGCCCGGGAGCGATTGGTCGAAACCGAGCGTCTGGTCAATTGGGCGTTCCGGGAGTTTGCCTCGCAGCAATTGTTTGCACCTGATGTGGCCATCGCCAGCGCGGCGGTCTGGATGGGAACCGAGCGACAGGTGGATCTGGTCGCACCCGACGGTATCACCGCAATCCTTCCCTGGGCAGAACGCGACAAGATAACCGCCTGGGTGGAATATGATGGCCCGATCGAAGCCCCGATTGCCGAAGGCCAGGCCGTGGCGGAGTTTGTTCTGTCTGTCCCCGAGATCGGTGAGACACGCTATCCGCTGCATGCGGCGACGGCCATTGCGCGGGGCGGTTTCGCGACCAAGCTCGAAGCATCGGCGCGCAGTCTGGCGGGGCGTGCGATGCGGGCAGCCCTGGGCGACGATGGCTAACCGCAGGAGCAGCGGCCGCTTCATCAGTTTCGAGGGGATCGACGGATCGGGCAAGTCCACACAGGCGCGGTCCCTGGTTGAAACGCTCCGATCGCACGAGCGCCCTGTTACGCTGACACGAGAGCCGGGCGGTTCTGCAGGGGCCGAAGCGATCCGCCGTTTGCTGGTCGAGGGTGAGCCCGGGCGCTGGTCAGCCGAGACCGAGATCCTGCTGTTCACGGCCGCCAGGCGCGATCACCTTGAGCGATTGATCCAACCTGCCATCGCGGGCGGAGACATCGTGGTCTGCGATCGCTTTGCGGACAGCACGCGGATCTATCAGGGGACGGCCCGCGCAGACTTGCGGGAGGTCGTCGATCGGCTGCACGACCTGATGATCGGCACAGAACCGGATCTGACGTTGATCATTGATATGGACCCTGACGTGGCACTCGCCCGCGGCCTCGCGCGACGCAGCGGCGAGGATCGCTTTGA